>JARRMG010000099.1:0-3532 GCA_037386265.1 Nitrosopumilaceae archaeon | reverse complement strand
TGGGAAATTAGTTGATGATATGAAAAAAGAAATGCCAGCCTCCTACAAACAATTAGTAAAGACGTGTGAACGCTTAGAAAAACACTACAAAGAACCACAAGACATCGAGTTTACCATAGAGCAAGGAAAGTTCTATCTTTTACAAACTAGAAATGCAAAAATGAATGCAATGGGAATGATTAAGACTTCAGTTGATATGGTAAAAGATAGAACTTTCCTTGCTCAATGGTAAACTCGATGTCTTGTGGTTCTTTGTAGTGTTTTTCTAAGCGTTCACACGTCTTTACTAATTGTTTGTAGGACGCTGGCATTTCTTTTTTCATTTCATCAACTAATTTCCCAGTCCTCACCCCAGCTACCACATCTTCACCTTGGGCATTAACAAGATATTCACCATAGATGTGGTTTGTGCCATCCCCAGGATTTCGGGTAAAGACTACACCAGTAGCGCTATCATCACCCATATTACCAAATGCCATTGAAACAATATTCACCGCAGTTCCATCTGCAATATCTTTAGTAATGTTATTTTTTTCCCGATATACGATTGCACGTTCGCCCATCCAGCTTCCAAAAACTGCTTTAATTGCAAGCTCAACCTGATCATAAGGATTGGAAGGGAATTTTTTGCCAGTATGTTTCTGACAAATATTTTTGTATTCTGAAACTATTTTTTTCAGAGAATTTTCATCTAGTAAACTATCTTCAGTTACTTTTTGATTCTTTTTTGCTTTTTCAAGAACATCATCAAATTTTTTGTCTTCAACACCAAAAACAACCTTGCCAAATAATTGAATAAACCGTCTGTATGAGTCCCATGCAAATCTTGGGTTTTTGCTCTTCTCTGCAAGCCCTTCAACAGTAGTGTCATTTAACCCCAAGTTGAGAATAGTATCCATCATTCCAGGCATAGAAATTGCCGCACCAGATCTTACAGAGACTAAAAGAGGGTTAGTTTTTGAATTCCATTTTTTGCCTGTCTTTTTCTCAATTTTGGCAATATTTCTCTTCAATTCAGGAATTAGTGATGTTGGTAATTTTTTGTTATTTTCGTAATATTTTTTGCAAACCTCAGTAGTGATCACAAACCCCGGTGGAACTGGAAGTTTCAGACTAGTCATTTCACAAAGTCCTGCGCCTTTTCCTCCTAGAAGTTTACGATTTTTCCCATCATTTTCATCGTAAAAGTAAATTTGTTTCATTTTTGGTCGTGATTAACCAATCAAAATTAGAGGGATTTAAACTAATTTGAACAAAAAATGCTTGTTCAAAGTCTTTTTTGATTAAAAATCAAAATAATTGCCGGGCAGTTTTTGAACCGAATAGCATTCAAAAAAATTAATGAAAATGATTCAAACTCAAATTTGAGTTTGAATTCCAGTACCTCTTTATGCAAGTTGACAGTATTCACATTTTTGAATACTTCGTTCTGATCTAGTTTCAAGCTCAACTTTGCATTCTGAACAAATAATTCTGTTTCTCATAAGAAAATATAGAATTTAAATCGATTTTAATGATTTTATGGATTGCGTGTAAACTAATTGTTTACAAAAAATAAACAAATCCCGATCAGAATCTAGGACATGTTTTGGGCAAATTCTTCAATTATTTTTTTCCAATTTTTGGCTTTGACTATGCCACTTGCAACCAAAATTCCTTTAGAGCCAAGTGAAATTGCAGCAGAAACATCTTCTCCGGAGACGATTCCTGCTCCGCAAAGAAGCTTAGTTTTGTTGTTGGCGCTTTTAATGGCACTTGCTGCCTTAATTATTAAATCAGGTTTTTCTTTGGATACAGCTTTTCCTGAGCCAATCAATTCAGGAGGTTCAATAGCGATATAATCAGGGTTTAATTTCGAGTATTTTTTTGCCTCAGGTACATCCTTTACACAAACAATAGAAATCATTTTTAGTTCTCTCATTTTTGTAACTAAAAGTGCAATTTCTTTTGGAGAAATTCTGTGCTCACTGTGATTAATCAAAGAACCTTTCACTCCGGATTTTTTTAAAAGCTCGGGGACCACAAATCCTGTTGTGCTTCCAATTTTTGAGACATCCACATGTTGAGATAAAATTGGAATTTTACTTTTTGATAATGCCCCAACCAGATGTTGTGGAGGAGCAACAGCGATTTTTATGCCATATTTTTTTGAAACCTTTTCAACAGTTTTTACAAATTTGACAATCTTATCTCCTGCAATTTCTTCATAGTTTTTGCAGTTGATAACAAACATCTTATTTTGGGATTTCAGCATTCTATTTATTCTTAATCAGAAATTTTCCTTGTTTGGTCATACCTTTTTTTCATAACTAGTACGGTCATCATAAGTGCAATTGCAGCAAGATTGGTCCCAATAATAAAAATATCCTCAACAATTAGACCATAAAGTAACCAAAGTCCTGCACCTGCTGAAATTAAAATCATCAGATATTTGGAAATATCTTTGAGGCTTTTTGTTTTATATCCCTTGATTATTTGCTCCACCCACCCAGACAGAATCAGTATTCCTGCAAGAGTTCCCAAAATAGTTAAAAGAATCCCGTCAATGTCCATTCTGCTTCAAATTAATTCCAGAAAAATTCATCCAATCCAGTTTGTTTAGGCTTGCCAAGAATGGTATCAAAATCAAGATCCATAGAGGAGGTAATCTGATCCAATGTGGACTCCATAAATTCCATGTATTTTTTAGAGTCAATCTCTTCTTTTTTGGCAAGTTCTACGGGTTTTACGCCAGGTTTATTCAAAATTTTTACAAAAGAAATTTTGTCTCCTTTCTTTACCTCCCTTATAGATTCAAGTTGTTTAGCAGCTCTAATGTGTTGAGGAATAGTTTTTACGTATTCTGAAGGAGATTTGCTAATCATGACATTAAATGTTAAATCATCTAATGGAATTTCTTTGTCTTCAATTCTTTTTGCACAGGTTGCAATTTTATTACTAATCTCATTTTTGGCGCGCTCAAATTCATCCATGGTTTGAACTTGAGATAAAATATCAAGGAGTTCATAAAATAATTTTTTTATGAATCCCGGAGTGTGAGATTTTTTTCCAGTTAACCCTTTAACATCAACTTTTCCTGCCTTTGTCACACCAAGATAGTTTTTCTTTCGCTTACTCAACACACAATATCTGTAAACTTTATCAATTTCTAAATCAACACCGTGATCTTTTTTGGCCTGCTCAATTACATTTTTAATTTGTTCATCCGATGGATTTTTAATAAAAATAGAATCCGTATCACCATAAAGAACCTCCACCCCGATTGATTCACATTTCTTAATAGTCTCAAGAATGGTGTGTCGCCCTATCGCAGTAGTTGCCTCAGCAGCAGGAAGAAAATATAATGGAAATATTTCTGCACCCATCACGCCATAACTGGCATTTAGAATTACCTTAAGTGCTTGACTTACTACTGTGTATTGCTGACGTTGTTCTTCTGACAATGTCTCCTTTTTGGATAGACTCTTGTAGTAATTTACTCTCAAATCCCTCAAGGAGCCAATAATAATAGATGTCAAACCATTACGTTTTG
>JARRMG010000098.1:0-3584 GCA_037386265.1 Nitrosopumilaceae archaeon | reverse complement strand
TCACTAATTGTTCAAGCAATCTTTCGTTTGATGAAAGATGACTTCGAAGATGGCTTCTAAGTATAGATCTTAGGGGTTGGGATTCGATTGTCTCAGAGGTTGCCTCATTTGGATGAAGGTAAGACTCTCCAAAATATCTCAAAGCAGCAACTTCGAAAATTTTGTTTATCAGTGATTCATAAGTATAACCTGCAGTTTTGGCTGCATGAACATAAGAACCTGTCACACCCAAGCTTGCCATGGAATTTAATTCTAAAACGTAAACCTTTCCATCCTTGTCCATTCTAAAGTCTACTCTGGCAAAATCGTTAATTCCTAATTTTTTAAAAGAATCCAGACTTATTTTTTTGATTTCAGCTTCTTGTTCTTTAGTTAGTTTTGCCGGACAGATTTTGTCTAGAGGTGTTTTCTTTTTATCAGAGATTGTCTGAATCTTATTTGGATCGCCCTGAAGATCAATCTCAACAATTGGCAATACTTCAGTATTAGTTCCATTTCCCAAAAGACCGACAGCAAACTCCCTGCCGGGGATAAATTGTTCTACCAGAATATCTTGAGAATATTTTTCTATTTGTTTTGCCACCGCATCCTTAAGATCATCCCAATTATACACAACTTCCATTCCCATCGAAGTTGATTCCATCTTTGGTTTTACGATAACAGGAAAAATCAAATCATCGAATTTGTCCTCTGCAGTAGAAAAAACCCAAAAACCTGGTGTCGGAATGTTGTTTTTCTGAAGTACTATTTTTGTCATTACCTTATCTTGAACAACTGCATGAGCTTCAGGTCCAGAGCCCACATAAGGAATTCCAAGCATCTCAAGCATTGCTGGAACATGTGTGTAGCGATTTCTACCTTGAATACCGTACGCCATGTTAAAGACCATTCCTGGTCTTTCACCTGCCACAACTTTGGGCATAAAGTCTTTCATTTCTTCAATGAAATTCATTCCACCTTCAATCACCTTAACTGAGTGACCTCCTTTTTCAAGAGATTTTGCAACCTTTTCTACTGTTTTTGGGCTATAGTGTTCTTTTGTCATCATACCAAAAACGTTGATGACGTCTTTTTCTCCAATCTGCTTTTTGTTATACACTATAGCAATCTTCAATACGGATTATCATACAGCCTTGTACAAAAACTCATCTGGAAAATAGTAATATAGTAACAAGAATAGGTTCTAAATTTTTTGGAAAAAAGAAAAAGAAAATGACTACAAGATTAATGGTAAAATTAAGATGGCATGATTAACTTAGTCTTCATCTTTTTTAGAACTTTTAGTTTTCTTTTTACCCAATTTGAAACCTCCATGTTTCATAATTTGCTATTGAATAAAACCATGTAATTTTTTGATATAATTTTCAATAAAGTCAACTAGTTGTTTTCTAGTTTAGTTTACACGTATTTTTAATTAAAATAACAAATAGTTGATTTCAGATCCTACGAAATCAACTTTTCTTTAGATTATCTAATGAGTTGAAAACTGAAAATTTCAGAGTGATATTTTGCCGGATGAATCGTGTAGAAAATGTGGAGGTTTGTTGTTAGAATACTCACAATGCAGCGAATGTAAGGACCCACTCCAGTTTATTTGCAGGATTTGTGCACATAAAACATTGGAAAGAGTTCATACAAGATGTTTTATCTTTTATGAATTAGGATCAAAAAAATCCATTATTCAGCAAATTCAAAATTGAAAAATTGTATATGAGAATAACGAAGTACATTATCGATTAATTTCTTTCTTTTGTGTTCATGAGCATGGTCATTTTATTCGTCACAAGTTCCTCCTTCACAAGAAACATGATGGGCCTTTAATTTCTGGCGTTTATGCTCTAAAATGTCATCATTAATATCAGATGTGTTAAAGTGTTAAGCCAAAATCAATGCCATCAATGCCTTTGAATTTAGATTTATAGTCTTTCAAGGTTCCACTTTTCAAAGCGCCTGTAAAAAATTGAATAGAAAAACTAGATATGGTTTGATTTTACCCTGAATAAAGTCAACTAGTGGGTTTTGATCTGGGAAAAACCAATTTTTATTTCATTTAAGAAGCAGTTTCTGGTTATTTTTTACATGAAATACAACTGCAAAAATTGTAAATTCATTTGGGAAGGAAACATGGATTCATTTAGCCAAGTTTTAACCCATGAAAAATCACACAAGTCAATTACAGCAAATTCAGAAGGATATTGATTTGTTTTTTAATTTTTCACCGTTAGCATTATTTTCAGGAACTTTAGGCAATGTATTATATGATTTTCAGATCACATACCTCATAATTTCTGTTTTTATTGCAATTGGGTTGTTTGTTGCCACCAAAATAATTATTCAAAAACGATTAGGGGATCTCAAGGGTTCATCCAAATTAGTTGGCCTGATTTCCATCGGTATTGCAAGTGGAGAGGTAATCTATCTTGGAATTAATTTTGGAATATTTAATCTAGCAATAGAGTTTATCGCATATCTTGGAATAGGTTTATGGATTATCCTAATCCCTTTTCAAACAAATTTGAAAAACTTGGCTTCAGGAATTTCAAATTACTTGAATACAGAAATTGATATTGGCGACATTATTGAAATGGATGGAAAAAAGGGAGTAATCATTGAATTCCATCTGACAAAAACAGTTCTATTAACTGAAAGCGGTGAGAAGGTTTCAATTCCAAATCATAGATTCCATGAAGATATTTTAGTAATAGCACCAAGAACCTCTAAAAATTCATCAAAAAAGGAATCTGAGAAAATTCAATTGGAAACCAGCAAGCAAAAAATATTTAAAAATTAGAATCATTATAAAGACCGTCACCTTTGAAAATTATTAAATTATTTTTTGTCTAACCCCATAGCAATACCATCCCTTCGTATTTCAGCTATCCCATGAAATCCTCTTGCTGTTTGTTTTTTTAATACTGCATGGATTGCTCCATGAAAATAAGAAAATGGCTCTTTTGTGACAAGATCATACCCCAAATCTGACAAATATGCAATAACTTTGTCATCAAAACGGTCTCCTTCGACAGAAATAATACCGTCAACTGCACAATGGATTCTTGGCCTGTTCATTGCCTCATTGGGGCTCAATTCCAAATCAATAATAGAAGACATGAATTGGGCAGTAACCGTTGGTATTCTATCACTACCAGGAGTTCCCAAGGATATCCAAGGTTTTTTGTTTCGAAATAAAATTGTCGGTGCAACAGATGTCCAAGGACTAGAATTTGGCCTCAAATAATGTGGGTAGTTGATATTTTTATATTCAAATGCACCCATGTAAGAATTGTACAAAAATCCTAAACCATCTGCAGCCGCTTTTGCCCCATAAACTAATTCAATAGATTGTGTTATTCCCACAGCATTTCCTTCATCGTCCATAGCTGAAAAGTGAGTGGTGTCCTGATCATTAAATTCTACCTCGGTGTTGGTATTGAGGTTAATCCCCTCAATTATTGACTTGGATAAATTGTCTACAAAATTTTGATCATTGAGGAGCTTATCATCAAGTTGTTTGTAAGTGGCAATATCATAAGGACGCTGTGTTCTAAATGCAAGAGAAATCCTAAATGCCTCAACAAGGTAAT
>JARRMG010000097.1:0-4326 GCA_037386265.1 Nitrosopumilaceae archaeon | reverse complement strand
GTTTTTTTGGTTTTGATGCGGTTTTTTTAGCAGGTTTCTTTTTTTGTGCCTTTGCCTTCTTGACTGCCATAAATTAGATTAAAAATAGTAGATGTTAAATCTTTCAATATTTCTAAGGTGTTAAAATTTGAATTTTTTTACAATTTTGAGGCTTTACTGAAATTTGGAGCATGCTTTTCGTCTTTATTCTTAAACAAACTATAGTGATGATCACAAAGGTTTCTTGTTTCCTTATACCCAATTTTTACTGATTGAACCGCTTTTAACTTGCACTCCGAAATACTACACTGCAATATCGATACTGCATTATCTTTTATTAATAAAAATTTGAAATAA
The DNA here is from genome assembly GCA_037386265.1 of Nitrosopumilaceae archaeon. Lineage (GTDB taxonomy): Archaea > Thermoproteota > Nitrososphaeria > Nitrososphaerales > Nitrosopumilaceae > Nitrosomaritimum. The sequence continues at coordinate 3,990 of JARRMG010000097.1, read as the reverse complement.
TACAATTACCTGTAAAGCCAAATTTTTTTATGATTGTTAATCTGTGAAAAAATAATGTCTGAAGATGATAAAGGAAAACGATTTCTGGAACTAATTGACGAGCAAAATAATTTACAATGGAGTATTATGGAGAAACTATCTTCTTTGATAAAGGATCAATGGAATTCATCAGAAAAACAAAAGGAACTAGAATCAATGGTAGAAAAACACGCATCTATAACTAAAGAACTTAACAGTCTTGATGTTAATAACAGCATTCTATAGGGCAGAATCTACCATTAATGCAATAAACAAAACTGCCAAGTAAGGACTTGAAAATTTAAACAAAGTCCAAGCTGCTTTTTCCATAGGCTTTGAAATGACCCAAGTGGATAATGCAACCATTACTATTCCAGAGATTGCAATGACTCTGGAAGAAGTCTTTTCAGATTGAACAGCTGTCAGCATTGGAACATTTACTTTATTGTAATCTTCTTTAAAATGCAAAGTTAACGCCCAAATGTGCATTGGAATCCAAATAAACACCAACCCTGCCATGGCAAGTCCCATTGTCCACAAGTCTGACATTGTAACTGCGACCCAACCTACCATTGGGGGAGCACCACCACACAATCCTCCCAAAATAATATTGGTTCTAGAGTTCCTTTTTAGCGCATAAGAATAAACAAGGACGTTATTTGCCAATCCAAATGCAATAAATGCAGTTGCCCAAAGGCCCTGTTCTAATGTGGTTGTAAAAGATATTGCAAACGCAAGAACAAGTGATATTCCTGCCAAAGCTAATCCAAAATTCCTTGCCTTTACTGCAGGAAAAATTCTCTTTGAGGGCAAAGGTCTATTTTTTGTCCTCTCCATTATCGCATCAATATCTCTGTCATGATAATTAGTCAAGGTATTGGCTGCAGCAGAGCCAGCTGCCACTGAAAATATTGCAAAGGCCCATGTTGCAAGAGAAACCTCAATTCCATAAATGTTGGATGCCGTCAAAATTGCGCCAAATGCGGTAAATACCAACAAATACCATATCTTAGGTTTTGTTAATTCATAATATACTGCGATGCGTGATTCGGACTTTTGCTTTTGCAACATTAATCCTTATCCTCTGATGGCATATATGGCATTGCCTTTTGTCTTGATTTCATTTCAATAAATGATTCTGATGACTGGACTCCTTCAATTCTTCCAATATGTTCTGAAACCATTTTGTGCATTTGATCTAAAGACTTTGAATACATTGTTACTAAAATATCAAATCTTCCAGTAACCTCGGCCACTTCCCTTACTCCTTCGATCTTGAAGAGTTCCTTAATTATATGATCGCGTTTTTTTGTATCCATGTTAATCCCTGTCAAGGCCTTTACTGTATATCCAAGTTCTGCATCATTTACAACAATTGTAAAACGTTCAATTAATTTTCTTTTTACAAGTCTCTTTATTCTTGAATAGACAACAGAGGAATTTACATTGATTTTCTTTGATAATCTAGGAATTGAAATTGATGCATCACTTGATAATTCTGATAGAATTTGCAAATCAAGGTCATCAACTTTGGCCGTTTAAAACACCTAGGCAGATGTAGATTTCTACATCTTATAAAGTTATTATTGAAAAAATTACAAAAAATATCTAGATTTTGCCTTTTTTGTAAAGCATTTCTGCTAACAACACTGCACCTTTTGCTGATCCCATTTTCTTGTTGTGAGAGAACAACATGTACTTGAGACCTTTATCAAAGAGCTCCTCTTTTTCAACTCTACCGATTGTTGTAGTCATTCCGCCACCAACATCTCTTTCCATTCTGGGTTGAGGTCTAGTGGGGTCTTCATGGAACGCATAGTAATCTTTAGGTGCAGAAGGCAACCCTGCTACTGAAATAGTGTGGTTGTATTCATTGTAGGTTTCTTTTGCAGCGTTTGGATCAATGTCTTTTTCAGTTTCAACAAAGACTGATTCTGTATGTCCATCAATTACTGGAACACGGGTACAAGTACAGCTTACTTTAATATCGGCATCTTCAATTTTTCCATCTTTTAGTTTACCTAAAATTTTCCTTGTTTCAGTTCTTACCTTTCCTTCTTCTTTTGGAATGTAAGGGAGAATGTTATCTGTAATTCCCATTGCAGAAACCCCTGATTTGCCTCCACCTGAAATTGCCTGCATAGAAGTCATCATGACCTTTTTGGCCCCATACTTTTCAACTAATGGTTTTAGGGTAATTACAAGACCAGTTGTAGTACAGTTTGGTAATGGAGCAACCCATCCTTTCCAATTTCTATTCTTTTTTTGAGTTTCAAGTAGCTCGGCTTGGTCATCATTGACTCCTGGAATAAGAATTGGAACGTCTTCTTCATATCTATAAGCAGAACTAGTTGAAATTACTGGAAGGTCTGCTGCCATTTTTGTTTCAATTGCTCTTGCAGCCTCGGATTCAACTGCTGAAAATATTAAATCTAATTGTGATACATCTAACTCATCGATTCTTTTTACAGGCATATCCTTGATGTATTCGGGGATCTCACCACCTACATCCCATGCAACAATTCCACTAGGTTCCCGTATGGCATCTACGTATTTTTTCCCAGCAGAACGTTCGGATGCAGCTATCTGTGTTACTTCAAACCAAGGATGATTATGAAGAGATTGGACAAATTCTTGACCAACTGAGCCTGTAACCCCAATTATGGCCACTCTTTTTTTATCCATAGGGCAAATACTGCAGTTTCAATTAATAATCGTTATCTGTAGTGATCAAAACACACTATATTAGGAAAAGACATTTTCAAGCGTGAAGCTCAATTCAACAGTCTCCTTTCATAAACCAGTATCTCATGGAGGAATTTACTCTATTTCAGATCCTAGTCCTGATATTATTGATTTTAGCTCAAACATCAATCCTTTAGGTCCAAGTCCAAAGGCTGTAAAAGCTCTCAAAAGCAATTCTGCGATCTTGTCAGTCTACCCTGATTCTGAATCTTCCAAACTAAGAAAAATCTTGCAAAAATACATCCAAATATCTGAATCTCAAATTGTTGTAGGAAATGGGGCTACTGAAATAATTTATAATTTCTGTAGGGCCTTTCTTTCTTCTAAAACCAAAGTTTTGATTCCGATTCCAAATTTTGGTGAATACGAAGCAGCTTCTAAATTATCTGGTGCTAAAGTTACTTACTTTAAGACAATGGATTTGGAAAAAGACATTGATGATTTTATTTCTAAAATACCTACAAATGGTTGTATTTTTATTTGCAATCCTAATAACCCTACTGGTTGCTTAATTTCTAAAAATAATTTAAATAAATTTAAAAACTATTTTGATATATAAATCAATCGCCAGTCAGTAGTATTTCTGGGAGTATTCTTGTTTGTCAGACGGGAGGGAAATCCAGTCCTTTAGTAGTATCTACACACTGTGGCTAGCTGTTCTATTAAAACCCAAAACCCGCATAAAAAAAGGGGCAATGGATAGGTCTTTTCTGCTTGACACTGTCAGACATATCAGCAGCAATTGAAATATTGAGATAAGAATGCAGGGCTATTTTTTCCTTGCGTTTAGGCTATCTAATTATCCTTCTCACACCATTCAGATCAAAACTTGTCTTTCAAACCATCAAAGAAACCTTTGGTGCTTTCTTCAGCCTTCTTCATTATGCTTTTCTTGATGGTATTTTCCAAACTGCTACGAATAATTTTGCCGACGATCAACTTCCCAATTTCACCGGGAGTAAGTCCTGTTCCATTTCCGACATTCTTCTCAACAATGTCAGGAATGACAACTTTCTTTGATTCCTGCCCTGGCGCATTGACATGGACAGTCACACTGGTTATGGCCAGATTGCCAATTGATATTCGGACGGGTTCTCCTTTTGGTGCTGCATCTGAGGCCGTTTGTTCGGCGGCCTTTTTATCGGCGTTTGCACTATTTTTATCAATGTTATTCAGTAAAGTCTTTAGGTTTGAACTGCCATCCTCTTTCGCTTCCAATTGTACAAC
>JARRMG010000096.1:0-3610 GCA_037386265.1 Nitrosopumilaceae archaeon | reverse complement strand
TGGAATGCAAAGAATTGGATAAAAAAACCACTATCTGAATTTTTGAAATTCATGTTAGATAGAGTAGGTTTAGAATTTGTAAAGTCCTGATAATTCATTTTATCTGTGATACTTTTAGGCTTCAATCTGGAGAGTTCTAGATATGATTATTATCAGGATTAGAAAAAAATTCTGATATGGGATTCAAAAAAGGTATTCACAAATGTGTCGAATGTGAGAAGAAAATCAAAGAAAATCCAGATGATACAGGAATGTGTAGTAAATGCGGTGCAGCGGAAACTCGTCTTGAAAAAACAATATACAAAGAATTAATCGATGATGGAAATTTTCCATAATTAATAAAAAATAAGAGGAATAATCCTCTAAGTGATGACTAGATTTTTGAATCACAAAATATCTTCAAGAAAGGTTCAGGCCTCTATCGACCAGCTAAATATTGGAACGTATGTTGGAGTTCCCGTAATTGGAGTAATTGCAATTAGAAGATTCTAAACTCTTTGAAAAATGCTCAATTCATATTGAATCTTTTTCCATTTTTTACTATTGGTTAGAATTAACGAAATTGAAAACATGCCCTTCACGGTTAATCATATTGAATTTGACAATGAAATGCTATTCATAGAAACTGATGAAAACTTTTGGGTTAACAAAAAAGAAGTTAGCAGATTTCTTGTTAGTCCTGTGGGATTGAAGAAATTCTTTGCTGATCCTGAGCGTATGAAAGATGTCAATGAAAGAAAAAACAAGATTCGTACTAGGATTCAAAAAGTTCCATTTACTGAATTGGAAATCTCAATCAATCCTAGTTTTGAAGGTAAATCTCATTGGATTTTCAGTAGCTCCTAACTCTTTGATAATCAACACGGTGGGTCGAATTGGATTCTAACTTTGGAAATTATTTTTTGAAGCCCAAATGAGTATTAAATAGAAACAACATGTATAGAAACTGTGTCAACATCTGAAAATGAAAGAACCATCTCTGAAATAATAACAGCTAAAACCACAACCGAAGGAGACGGCTTTCAAGTCAACAGGCCTTTTCCAAATTATGCAATAAGAGACTTTGATCCGTTTTTACTACTTGATGAAATGGGTCCTGTAAATTATGCCCCAAATGAAGCAAAGGGTGCATCACCTCACCCTCATAGGGGGTTTGAGACAGTAACTTACATGATTGAAGGTGCATTTGAACACAAAGACTCGCAAGGAAATTCTGGAAAACTATTGCCAGGAGATGTACAATGGATGACTGCAGGCTCTGGAGTAATTCATTCTGAACTACCTGAGGAGGAATTTGCAAAAAAAGGTGGAAGATTCCATGGATTACAACTATGGGTAAATCTACCAAAAAAAGAAAAGATGATCAAACCGAGATACCAGGAGATTTCTTCTGATAACATTCCTGTTGCAAAAAAAGATGACGGCTCTGTTCAAGTTAAGGTAATTGCAGGAGAATCGATGGGGACAAAAGCAGTAATTGATACAAAAATTCCAATTATTTATCTGCATTTCAAACTACAACCAAATGCAACATTTACTCAAAACGTACCTCAAAACTACAATGCTTTTGCATATGTGTTAAAGGGCAATGCGTTATTCGGTAGGGAGAAAACGCTTGCCAAGAAAAATCAAGCCGTATTCTTTGATCAAAAAGGAGAAAATCTCATCCTTTCTAGCCACAATGACTCTGCTGAAGTACTGTTAATCGCAGGGATGCCAATCAACGAGCCCGTAAAACGGTATGGTCCATTTGTAATGAACACAGATGAGGAATTACAACAAGCCATAACAGATTATCAAAATGGAAAAATGGGGAAAATTGATTTTTAGAGTAATGGAGAGGGATTGAACCCTTAAATCCAACATGTTCAAATCCCCGCCAATTCAGATGTTTAAGATAGAAAATGTTACATTTATGAAGGCCGAAATCCTGTGAAGATAAATTGCTTGTGAAAAATTTTCCCCTTAAATTAACCGCAATTCTAATGTCAGTAATTATCACTTCGGCGTACCTTCCACAATTGAATGCATTTGCAGAAGAACCCAACTTTGTTTGCTCTGAAGGAAAGATCCTTGTCTATCGAATCAATTCTGACAAATACGCTTGTATCTTTCCATCTACTGCTGACAGATGGTTCAAAGACGGAATTGCCGAGCCTATAGACCAGATCAAATCCTTTGATTCTGCAGAAAAAACCCCTCTTCATCCAGAAAAAATGAGAGAGTCTGCTCCCTTGCCTGAATCGGCAAAAGGTCCACAAATTGACTTTTCCAAAGGATATTTGGTAGAAGAAATCAAAGATGGACTTTACTGGGTTACTGAAGGTGCATATCAGGCAATGTTTCTAACAACAGGAGAAGGTGTAATTGCAGTTGATGCTCCTCCATCAATTGGGGAAAACTATCTCAAAGCAATTGAAGAGGTAACAGATGAACCAATCACACATGTAATTTACAGTCACACTCACAAGGATCATGTTGGAGCAATGGGCATGTTTCCTGATGATGCAATCTACATTGCACACCAAGAAGCAGCTGACACTCTTGAAAAAAGAAACGATCCAAACAGACCATTACCAACTGTAACATTTGAAGACACATACACACTTGAGGTTGGGACTCAACGATTAGAATTAGCATATTACGGACCAATGCATGAACCAGGAAACATCTTCATTTATGCACCAAACCAGAAAGTTCTGATGTTCGTAGACGTAATATTTCCTGGATGGACCCCATTCAAAGACTTGGCAATGGCACAAGACGTTCCAGAATTTCTTGCAGCACATGACAAAGTTCTCGAATATGACTTTGACACATACATTGGAGGGCACCTGACTCGTCTTGGGACCTATGAAGATGTAGAAATCCAAAAAGAATACTTTACAGACATTGAAGCTGCTGCTGCAAAGGCAAACCAAGAAGTCTCCTTTATGGCAATTGGCCAAGAAGTGGGATTTGAGAATCTTTGGCTAGTCTTTCAAACATATGCAGATACAATAACACAACAATGTACCGATGAGGTAGTTCCAAAATGGATTGATAAACTCGGTGGTGTTGATTTGTTCACATATGATCATTGTTGGAAGATTTCAGAAAGTCAAAGAATAGACTAACCTTCACGCCTAACTGCGTCTCATTTTCTGCCCAAAACCAACCAAGTTCAAATCCCCGTAAACCCTTTTGTTCCCGTTTAGGTATCTGGACCCAGAATGATTTGGGTCCAAAAGTAGAACAATTTATGAGTATATCCGAATTGGCTAATCTAGATTAAAGAAATGAAAAACCCTGGAGATGTCTCTGTATCTGACAAGATTCCTAGATCCGCATGGAAAACACTCCTCATTTTGAGCTGTGTGGGCATGATTGTCATGTTTGATGAAACCATGATCATTCCCGCAATTCCTGATTTTGTTGAAGAGTTTGACATTTCATACAGTACCTCATCGTGGATGCTTTCTGCATATATCATTGCAGCAGCTGTTATGACTCCAATTGCCGGAAGACTTTAAATCCATTCATACGCTATTAAACCTTTGCCATAGCACTATGTCGATTTCTCTCAAAGTAAACCCAGCCTGTCATTTGTGGTCGGCTGAAAATTTCCCCC
>JARRMG010000095.1:0-7567 GCA_037386265.1 Nitrosopumilaceae archaeon | reverse complement strand
ATAACTCAGTTTAAACCTTCATGGATAGGAACACCAATTGAAAAACTCAAAGAATTAGGATACACACATGATATTGATGGAAATCCAATCGTCGATGGAAACCAATTCATCGAAATTCGTATGCAGGATGTAATAATACCATATGAAAGTGGAAGATACCTTGTTTCTATCTGCAAATATCTTGATATTTTACTGACAAAATTTTATGGAAAGTCAGCATTCTATAAGGTAAAAAATATCGAAGAACTTGTCGGTCATCTAATAATTGGTTTAGCTCCTCACACTTCTGTGGGTATTGTAGGTAGAGTTATTGGATTTACAGAAACTCATGTCTGTTTTGGCACTCCAAATTGGCACTCTGCAAAAAGGAGAGACGCCGACGGAGACGCCGATTCAATTATGCTTCTCATGGACAGTCTTCTTAATTTCTCTACAAAAGCATTTCCACTAGAATTTTTTAGATCAACACTATTACAAAACAAAGCATCAACTGTAAATTCAGTAGAAATTATTGAATCTCGATTAGAAACAGAAAGACAATTCTATGATTATTATTTTACTCATAATACATCATCTCTTACCACTTCAAAATCCAGAAGTGCTTACTCTACATTAGGATCTATGCTTGATAAGCTTGATATGCAAATCCGTAATGCCGATATGATTGATGCTGTAAACACATCTGAAATTGTATCTAATGTAATTTCAACACACTTAGTTCCTGATATTATGGGAAATCTTCGAGCATATGCAAGACAGAGCTTTCGATGCACCGCATGTGGAAAATCTTATCGTCGTCTTCCTTTAATCCAAAATTGTATTTGTGGTCATAAGTTAATTCAAACTATTACTCGTGGATCCGTAGAAAAATATTTGAAATTGGCAAAAAGACTGGTAAATAATTATGAAGTAAGTGAATACCAAAAGGGCCGAATTCATGCATTATCTGACGAAATTGACCTTGTTTTTGGAAAGAATAAAGGTGATCAGTCACTACTTACCGATTATGCGTCGTAAAACTTTATCGTAGTTTTACGTACTCATAAGCACCCAATTTATTATCAAAACAATAATGAACTTTTTGATATTCTTTTCTGAATGCTTTTACTTTTGGAAGGATTTTCTTAGGATCTTTTTTATCAATAACTATCATTTTAATAAAGGATGCAATTTCCTTCATCTCTTTTTGTTTCATTCCTATTCTGGTAATCTCCGAAACCCCTAGTCTAATTCCACCAGGATGGAAGTAATTTCTTCCTGCTTTGATATCTCCAGGAATCAGTTGTCTATTTACAATAATGTTGGCTTTTTCCAATTCTGCCTCTACTTTTCCTCCATCTGAGTAATCAAGAACATTTACTGCAATTTGATGTGATTTTGTGAACCCTCTACTTTCTCCCAAAACTTTGAATCCCATATCGCTAAGGGCTTCTGCAAATGCTTTTGCATTTTTAATAATTTGGCTTGCGTAATCTTTTCCAAATTCTAGAGCTTCTGCAAAGGCAATTGCCTTCCCAGCCATATGGTGTATGTGATGACTACTGGTAAGACCTGGGAACATTGCTTTTTTTATTCCCTCTTCATGTTCCTCCGAACCTAAAACTAAGCCTCCTTGAGGACCAAACAGTGTTTTGTGAGTGCTCATAGTCATAGTATCTGCACCTTCACGTAGTGGGTCCTGAAACTTACCTCCAGCAATCAATCCTGCTACATGAGCAGCATCATAGTTAATGTGCATGTCATAACTTTTAAGAAAATCAGCCAGTTCCTTTACTGGATGGGGAAACAGAAACAATGATCCCCCAAACATTGCCATTTTGGGCAGACGTCCATCTTTTTTTAGTTGCTTGACCTTTTCTTTAGTCTTATCCACATCAATAGTCATCTCTTCAGCGTTGAATGGATAAAACTCAATTTCCAGTCCATGAACAAGACCTGCAGTTCCTGAATGCTCTTTCTTACCATGAGAAATATGGCCTCCAGCTGGTATTGATGGTGCTAACATAATGTCTCCAGGATTTGTAAATGCAGAATAAATCGCAAGATTTGCAACAACCCCTGAAACTGGTCTTACATCTGCAAATTTTGCTTTGTATAGCTTTTTTGCCAATTTCATACATTCAAACTCAACTTCATCTATGTAGACACATCCAGCGTAAACTCGTTCTCCAGGCCAACCTTCGGCATACCTATTGCCAAAATCAGAGATTATGGCCTCTCGAACAGCTGGACTAGGAACATTTTCACTTGCAATTAAAGGAATTGAAGATTCAAACCACTTGTGATGTTCTTTTAATTTTGAAAACACTTTATCATAAGATACTCTATTGGAAGATTTTGCCATGACCTGCAAATTGATTTTCCCAATTTAAAAACACCGATTTAAGATCTATCAAATTATCCGTTTTATGCAAAGTATAAAAGGGGAATAGAGAGATTCTCCATCCATGGGTATGCAAGCTACTTCCAAAGGAACCATGCCAGTCGTCTTACTAAAGGAAGGTGGATCAGAGACTAAAGGAAGAGATGCTCAAAAAAACAACATAGCAGCAGCGAAAATTATCGCCGAAATTGTGCATTCTAGCCTTGGTCCTAGAGGTATGGATAAGATGCTTGTAGATTCTTTGGGTGATGTTACAATTACCAATGATGGTGCAACAATACTGAAAGAAATTGATGTTCAACATCCAGCAGCAAAGATGTTAGTGGAAATTTCAAAAACAACGGATAATGAAGTAGGAGACGGGACCACCTCAGTAGTAGTTTTGGCAGGTTCCCTTCTTGAAAATGCTGAATCTTTACTTGATCAAGATGTTCATCCAACGATTATTGTAGATGGATATAGAAAAGCAGGAAAAAAAGCGAAGGAATACCTCAAAAGTATAGCAGATAAAATTTCAGCTAATGATAAATCAATTCTTAATAAAATTGCTAAAACCTCAATGCAAACAAAACTTGTTCGAAAAGATTCAGAACAATTAGCAGACATTATTGTGAAATCTATTCTCTCCGTAGCAGAAAAAGAGGGAGAAAATTATGTAGTTGATATTGATGACATTAAAGTAGAAAAGAAAGCAGGTGGCTCCATTAAAGACTCTGGAATTATTGAAGGAATTGTCCTTGACAAGGAAATTGTCCATGGTGGAATGCCCAAAAAAATCACTGATGCAAAAATTGCTTTGATAAACACAGCACTTGAAATAAGTAAAACTGAAACTGATGCTAAAATCAATATCTCAAATCCCCAACAAATGAAATCATTTCTAGATGAAGAAAACAGAATGCTCAAAACAATGGTAGATAAAGTAATAGGCTCAGGAGCAAACGTCATTCTCTGTCAAAAAGGAGTTGATGATATGGCACAACATTATCTTGCAAAGGCAGGAATAATTGCAGTTAGAAGAATAAAAGAAAGTGATCTTACAAAACTGGCCAAGGCAACTGGTGCTAGAATCGTAACTAATCTTGATGATTTATTTGAAAAAGATTTAGGATCTGCAGATTTAGTAGAAGAAAGAAAAATTGAAGAGGACAAGTGGGTATTCATTGAAGGTTGTAAGCACCCAAAATCTGTAACCTTGCTTTTACGAGGAGGATCTCAAAGAGTTGTAGATGAAGTAGAGCGTTCTGTACATGATGCTTTAATGGTAGTCAAAGATGTAATTCAAGACCCACTGATTGTTGCCGGTGGAGGTGCACCAGAAACATATGCTGCAACAAAATTAAGAAATTGGGCAAAAACCCTAGAAGGAAGAGAACAATTAGCAGCAGAGAAATTTGCAGATGCCCTAGAAACAATTCCATTAACACTAGCAGAGAATGCAGGAATGGATCCAATAGATACATTGACTATTTTAAGATCGAAGCAAACCAAGGGAGAAAAATGGACTGGTATTGATGTAATGAAAGGTAAAATTGGAAACATGAAATCAAGTGATATTATTGAACCCCTAGCAGATGATGTCATTGCTACTCAGAAATCTGCCGGGCCTCCTCCAGGAGCCGAAGGTGGTATGGGAGGCATGGGTGGCATGCCTGATATGGGTGGTATGGGAGGCATGGGTGGCATGCCTGGAATGGGTGGAATGCCCGGAATGATGTAATCTGAGGATTCATTTTTCAAAAGTTTATTTTATAATCAATTCCAAAAAATACATTGAGTGAAACTTCATCAAAAATAAGAACAGGTTTCAAGTATGTCTATTTGGTAATGTTTTTTGCATTACTTGCAGGATTTTTCCACCCTCTAATTACTGGCAATTCGTTTGATAGTGTAATTTCAGGAGTTGTTGTATTATTTGTGGGCCTAGCTGGAGGAATTCTAGTATACAAATCTGCAAGTTCAGAAAAAAACCGACTAATCTTTTTTGGTGTAGGGTTTGGACTAATTGCTATTTCATTAGCATTGATCTTCCAGCTTACTGGAAGAGTTTAGATTTACACATCAAAATATAGATAGAATTCATGAGGGTGTGGTCTAATTGCAATTTCTCTTTGATCCCTTCTTTCAAGCTCTATGATTTTATCAATAACGTCATTTGTGTAGATTGAAGTTAGGAATTTTCTATCGCTTTCTAATTCATCTAGGGCTTCTCCCAAACTTTTTGGCAATACACCAATTCCTCTTTTTGCTCTATCTGATTTTGTCATCTTGAAGATATCATCATGAACCTGTTCCCCCGGATCCGTCTTCTTTTTTATCCCATCCATTCCAGCTGCTGTTACTGAAGCAAAAACAAGATAAGGATTGGATGATGGATCAGGGGCTCTAAATTCAAGTCTTTTCAGGTGGGAGTAGTTCTTTCCTTGCAGATGTTTTGGGACCCTTACTATTGCAGATCTATTCCCGGCACTCCAAGCAATATAGGCAGGAGCCTCATATCCTGGAACTAACCTATGATATGAATTGGTAGTAGGATTACAAATAGCAGATAATGCTTTTGCATGACTAATTATTCCTCCACAGAAATATCTTCCTACTTGACTAAGCTCATCATCTTCATCAGGATCATAAAACACGTTATTCTTTCCTTTCCATAAACTAACATTAACATGCATACCAGAACCTGAATCCATTGCAATTGGTTTTGGCATCATTGTTGCAACCTTTCCATATTTTGCTGCAATGTTCCTAATTACATACTTGTACGATTGAGCAGCATCAGCAGCATTTGTCATGTAATCATATTTGATATCAATTTCACATTGTCCAGCAGTTGCAACTTCATGGTGATGATTATCACACAAGATTCCAAAATGAGTATTCAAAATATTTACACATTCATTTCTAAAAGGAGTAAGAGTATCTGATGGTGTACTAGGATAATATCCTTCTTGAAGACCCATTGGATATCCAGACCCCTCTTGACTCCAAGGTGCTTCTTTTGATTCAATGGAATATGACTGACCTTTGTATGGGGTCAGAACATCCCAGTGAATTTTGTCGAATACAAAAAATTCTACTTCTGGACCCCAAGCGCTGTAATCAAAACCTTGAGTTTTGATGTACTCCTCGGCCTTTTGGGCAATTCCTCTTGGGTCTCGAGAAAGCCTTCCTCTACCTCCCCCCCAATAAACATCACACAACAACCTCGCTGTCTTATTCTCAGTCATCCATGGGATGATGGCAAAAGTATTAGGATCTGGTTTTAGTAAAAGGTCTGAATCATCTATACTGGTAAATCCAATAATTGAAGAACCATCTAACTTTGGAAGTCCGTCTCTCATTTGTTCTGGAGTAAAAGTATTAGCTGAAATTGTTGTATGGTGGAATCTTCCAGTTAAACCGGTAAATTGAAGATCAATAAACTGAATATTTTCATGTTGAATTCTGGAGAAAACCTCATCAGGTGAATAAGTTACCTGAAGTGCTTTTCCATGACTCACTTTATAGGGCAATTTTTGACTTCAAGCTAACACAAATACATCCATCATTTAAGGATTAGGTAAGAAATGTCTGAAACAAATCAAATTGATATTCAATTGTTACATTCAAAAGTTCTACGAGAAACCGAAAATGATTCCATCCAAGAACTAGAACCAGATTTTTACCGGAACCTTTCAGATTTTCTGGGAAACTTGAAAAAACAAGAATTTGATGGAATCGAAAGTAAAATCAAACAATCTTTAATTGATATGACCTCAGACCTTGCATCTCTTTTACTTAGTATCCGACTAGAAAAAACCACTAAATCAGATGGAATTGAATTTACCAATCTTTTGGATGAAGAAAAATTCATTTTAGATACAGAAGAGCAAAAAAGAGAAAGAACAGAGATGATCCTTTCTGCTACAATTAATGGAAAATCAAAATTTCTTGAATCAATTTCTCAAAACCATAAAACCAAAACAGTTGTACTTAGGTTCCTTCAAAATGTTGATGAAATTGTGGGAGCAGATTTAGAGAAATATGGGCCATTCAAACCAGAAGATATTGCTACACTGCCATATGAAAATGCTCAGGCATTAATTACAAAAAATATTGCCACAAAAATTCATTGGGAAGATTAGGTAGAAATTAGACTCACTTTATTTTATTTTGTATGTCGCACACGGGCGTGGATGTAATTGATTTTCTATTTTACACAATTTATCCAGTTATTGGAATTTTCATTGTCGAAGGAATAAGCAGAGCAGTAAAATCTCCTAAATGGATTAAACTTTGGGCTCAAGCTGCAGTATCAATTGGATTTGGGGTATATTACTGGTTTATTTTACCAGCTCCACAAAATTTTCCATTAACTGCCCTGGTTATGTTTGCATTAGCTATTGCTTTGATATACCAAGGAAAAAGAGCCAAAATTTCTCCAGATAAAAGCCCTTACTGAAATAATCTACTTTTTAAATTTTCTAAAGAATCTTTTGATACCACTTGATTTTCCAACATTACCATCTCGAATAACTTTTCTTTCTCCAAATTTTTTGGCTCTAATCTGAGTTAGTTTAACACATCTATGTTCTTCAGGTAATCTATGCTCAGAACAAAATGGATCTTTGCAGTAACTACAATGAAAGGGCAAATCAGTCATATCTCCGCAATAAGCACAATTTTCTGGCTTCATAATTTCTGGTAGTAATTTAATTCTAATAAACCTGTTAGTTTTATGGGATTTTTTATTTTAGTATAATTTTACGAAAACATTTTTACTCTTTACCAAAGGAGTGTTAGTAAGTGAATTTTGATGCTCAATGACAAAGTAGCCATTATCACAGGAGCAAGCAGCGGTATAGGATATGCAACTGCCTTGACACTATCTAAAGCCGGAGCTAAGGTAGCAATTGGAGCTAGAAGAACCGACAAACTGACAGATTTAGAAAATAAAATTAAAGAAAACGGTGGCGAAGTTTATTCTCAAAAACTTGATGTTACAAAAAAAGATGAATGTAATTCTTTTGTAAATAACGTTTTGGCAAAATGGGGATCTGTGGATATATTGGTAAATAATGCAGGCCTGATGCCTCTGAGTTTTGTAAAAAATTTGAAAATTGACGAGTGGGATCAAATGATTGATGTAAACATCAAAGGAGTATTGTATTGTACAGGCGCAGTTGTAAGTCACATGCTGGA
>JARRMG010000094.1:0-3680 GCA_037386265.1 Nitrosopumilaceae archaeon | reverse complement strand
TATTTCTTCAAATGTCAGGTTAATTAGTAAAATTAATTTCAAAATGCAAAATAAGAAGTAATCAGAGTAAATTAGGTAACGAATATCAATGAACTGAAAGTTTGCAAGTCGTACGGTAATGTATTTTCTAAAAAAAGAGGGGCAACAATAATTACTGAATACTCATGTAAGAGAAGTGATTTTGATTCGGTAATAAATGAAGAACCTGAAGTAGAAAATTTAGATGAAATAGACTAAGATTCTATTTTTTTGATTTTAAAATAAACGAAGGTTTTTCTTTCCGTATGGTTTCCCAACTAGGTTTTGCCTACAAACCTTGTAACGGCAAATCAACGAATCTCCTAATTAATTTAAACTTGATGAATGATTAAAATTTTACCTATAGTCCAATTGAAAGAGCGATGATTACAATTGCTGCAATAACATAGAACACATAAAATGATTTTTTGTGTCGTGGCATCGAGTGTTTTGATTTTAACGTATTCTGAAAGTCTTTTAATATACCAGAACTATTTTTGTCCCCTGTGTTATTTTTCTGAAATTGCATTTTATTTTTCTCTAATACCAAAATGGTACCTTCGAATTATTAAACAATGAAGGAGTTGATTTCACACTGCTTGAAATCAACAAATCTGCAATTAAAATAGCTGACTTTTCACAATGGATGCAGTAGTTATGCTATCTGAATTGGATACAAAACGGAATCAAAACTTGAGACATGCTACATCCATACATTGAATTAAGAAACTCCAGAATAAGTGGAAGAGGACTTTTTGCAAGTTCCTTTGTTCCAAAAGGAACCGTTTTATGGGCTCATGAGCCATCCTTGGAAACTACATACCGTTATGATCAATTTGATAATTTTAGCAAAAAATACCAAGATTATCTTATCAAGTATGCATATTGGTGGAAAGGCAAAATTTGTTTGGGAAAAGATGTATCAAAATACTGGAATCATTCCTGTGATCCCAACACAGCACCCGTTCCTTCAAATTCCAATAAATGGGATTTTGCCATAAAGGATATTGAAAAAGATGAAGAATTAACCTACGATTATGCACTTTTAATGGATCACACCAGTTTCACATGTCGCTGCAATTCAGTAAACTGTAGAAAAAAAGTCATAAGACTGAATGGCAATACAAGTCACATCAGAAAACTAAAAACTAGAGCCATAGTTGCAGAAGAGTTCTTGACCATAGTCCATCAGCCTCTGTTAATTGACAATCCCAGATACAGGTATATGAACAAAATAAAAATTGTTTGAATGTGGTTTTGGCCGCTCTATAAGGAAATGTTTGTGTTTGACATTACATCAATATCCCTATAACCTTAACAAGAATTAGCAAGCAGTTGGAAAATCAAAAACGGACAATCATGAAGACGTTAGTGTACAGAGGTTCTACTACGATTCTATTATTTGCGTTAAGCTGGGTGTATACAGGAAACCTTTATGAGACATCACTCATTACAATCCTTTTCAATGTTATTGCAACGGCAATATACTATGGTCATGAAAGGATGTGGTTGAAAATCAGCTGGGGGATGTCTCCATTACAAAATAATCTTTCTGGAAATGTGAGCAAAAAATAATTTCAAAAAACTGAATCTATTTGATTCCAGTACTGGTTTGGAGATAGAATTGGACGCAAATAGGCTTGAAAATAAATGATTTTGTTTTCTAATTCCCATTACCACAATGGCAGGGACTTGAAATCACATTAAGAAATTTTGAACAAATCTTTTGCATTCTTGTACATAAAATAATCTCTAAATTCTTTTTTGATATTGAGTTTTGCAACAAAATTAAGATATGAATCCATGCTGCTAATCGGCCAATCTGTACCATACAATAGGTAACGTGGCTCTCCTGCATAGTTTATCAGCTCTGCAACTTTTTCCTTTATCATTTTTTCAAAAAAGTGATCAAAAGATCCTATAACAAGGCCAGATACGTCAGCATAAACATTTTTGTTTTTATAAAGTACTTCTTGGGCATCTTGAATCCAAGGATTTCCCAAATGGCACATTACAATTTTTAATTCAGGGTTATCTACTGCAACCTCATCAAGATTAAGAGGCCTTGCAAATCTCAATTTTCCCTTCTCAGAATATGTGTCTCCTGTATGAAACATGACGGGAATATCAAATTCGATGCAAGTATCATAGACCTTCTGGTATCTTTCGTCATAAGGGTAATAGTGTTCATAACCAGAATAAATTTTCATGGCTTTTATCTTGCCATCTTTAATGAATTGTCTATAATTTCTAAGATCTTCATCAGTATGGTTATCTATTGTAAATCCAGCTGCAATTCCCAGGTTATCATATTTT
Source organism: Nitrosopumilaceae archaeon (assembly GCA_037386265.1). Lineage (GTDB taxonomy): Archaea > Thermoproteota > Nitrososphaeria > Nitrososphaerales > Nitrosopumilaceae > Nitrosomaritimum. The sequence goes on along the minus strand of JARRMG010000094.1, from coordinate 1,346 downwards.
TTAATCCCTTCCATGATTTGTTCAGTTGATGGTCTTTCTGAATTTACTTTGTAAGAAGATAAAATTATCGCATAATCTACATTGTTGCTAGTCATTTCAGTTTGAAGCCTTTCCAGCCTGTCTTCCAACAAGGGAACGTTTTGCATAAGCTCGTATTGGTTCACATGTACATGGCAGTCAATAATCATTATTTTTCTACGAAGTTTGGATTTTTCCATTCAATAAAAGTTGCATTATTTAATGATCTAGGATCCTTCATGTAATTTGACAGTATTTTGATGAATTTGAAGCCATTTCGTAATTGAAATGACAGTACAGGTTCTTTAATTTCATGACGTTTTACTTTGTGAACGTACTCTAATGGAGATAATTCTTTTGCATGTTCACAATAGTTGATCAATCTGGCTCCTGCAATAATTCGACGTAAATTTAGATTTATTGCCAATGCCTTTCTAGCATTGTATAGTTTTGTGGCTACTCCTAACCTCCTATGCTCAGGATGTGATGATACATCAGCTCCATACAAGGAATCTCCACTAGGATCATGATTTTTGAAGAAACTATCACCACAAACTTCCATCCAAGTGTGTTCTTCATATTCAGATTTTAGTTTCACAATCAGACTGCTACAGGAACCAACTATCTTTCCATGATATTCTGCAACAAACTGACCTTGTGGGAAAACTTTCAGATGTGCTTTTAGTTGGTCAGGCTTCCAGTATACACCTTCTGCAGCCATTGCGGGAAAGGCTATCTTTTGTAATTCAACAATTTTTGGAATGTCATCTTCTTCCATTGTACGGATTATGACATGGCTATGTCTGGTATGAGTTGGAATGTTAGTCATTTCTTCAATTATAATGATTCAAAAGATCTTGATCAAAAACAACATTCGTTTTTTTGGATTTTTTCTTAATAATTAAAAATAAATTTTTTAGCGTATAATTTCCCTCGGTTTGAATTTCCAATAGAATGTATATTGGAGAATATTTTAACGTAGTGGATCTTTAATTTCCAGTATAGGGGATAAAATTCTACAAATCCCAACCTGATTCAGAATCATCGAATGTTTTATTTTTGTCTAAACCAAAATGCAATTTTCATTTTTACAAATAAAGATTAACCAAATTGTCACAATTTATTAAAAATCCAAACAATTGACTTTGTCGTGAATTAGATCAACTATAATTATATTTTAATAATCAAATTTTTGAGTTTGTAGATATGAAATGTCAATGTAACCAAAACCTACAATGTATGTTCCATTACATATTAAAAAATCCTGATTCCATAAAGCCAAAAAACTGAATCTGTTTGGGCCCAGCCGCTAAAGTGGGAACAAAATG
>JARRMG010000093.1:0-5220 GCA_037386265.1 Nitrosopumilaceae archaeon | reverse complement strand
GGATCATCACTACCCAATCCGTGAGTACCAGTAAATCCAAAGAATCCACCATCTTCTTGCAAAGATATCATATCCAAGAAAAGAAGTATAAAATCAAATTCCATATTTACAACCCTATTGACTCTTTTATTTGATTAGCAGCTTCTTCAAGTTTTCCTTCATTATTTTGTATTGTTCTTAATGGGGAGCCTGATAGAACTGCACATGCCGACATCATAGCTGATTGAATATCAAGTTCTTTTTTAATTGTTGCAATCGAGGCTTTGTCTCTGTTTCTGGTTTCATCTTTCATTCGGCGATTGTAAATTTCCTCAGTGTGTGCGGTAACTATAATGAAATGAGTTGGTTCAATAATTTGTAATATGTGATTAGGCAATCCAGGATTTAGTCCTTCAGGGGTTCTAATGAATGCATGGGTATCAATTATTACAACATCATCATCTAGTTTGGTTAATTTTTTTGCAGCAATTTTCTGGAGATTTTTTTGATCGGATATTGAAAGTTTTCTTAATTCATCTCTGTCCTGAATACCATTTTCTTTTGCTACTTCGAACATTATTGTTCCAAAATTTGTTACGTGTACACTCTTGTTTTGATCTTTGATTAATTCTACAATCTTATTGATAAGAGTAGTTTTTCCAACGCCAGGTATCCCCACGACAACTACTTTTTTATTTTCTGCCAAGTAAAGCACCCAAACGCGGCATAACAACTTCGACTTGTTCTCGTACTAGCTGAGTGTAATAGTTGATTAGAATATCTACCATTAAGAGAATCCCTATTCCAGAACCAAATACTCCTAAAACATCTGACACACCTGCCAAGAGACCCAAAATCATTGAACCAATAATAGTTACAGAAGGAATGTATTTGTTAAGAAGAGCCTCTACAGGTTTGTTTGATCTTCGGAATCCAGGAATTTGCACATCAGCATCAAGTAAGTTTTGAGCTGCACTTTTTGGAGACAAACCTCCAAGTTCAACCCAAAGTCTTCCAAATACCACAACAATTCCAATCATAAAAAGAACATAGCCAACAGCACGTCCTGGGTCTAGCAGAGCTACATCGAGTCCTCTTGGAGGTGTGATGTAGTAAATTATTCCCCCTATAGGTGTAGACGGACTGGTTGGATCAAACTGGGCTAAAATATTCATAAACACATTATTGTTCCGCGGGTTCATGTTTGCCCATAACATCTGGAAGATAAACACAGCATTTGCAGTTAATGCAGATGCAAGAATTACAGGGATGTTTGAGACATACATTAATTTGATTGGATATACTGCTGAGAATCCCCTATATTTTGTCGAGACGATAGGAATTTCAATTTTCATTCCTTGGGTAAATACCAAAATCAGCAAAATACCAGCTGTAAGACATAACCCAAAGATGCTCGGCAATTGATTAGAACGGAACAGCACATTTGACATGTCCCCTGCCATTATGGATTGCCCAATATACGGAATGATGCCTATAGTTCCACCATCCCCTGCGGGTAATGGGCTAAACAAGCTCCATAGGATTTGTTGAGCAACTCCAGCCATGATGAATAAACTAATTCCGCTTCCTAGACCCCATCCTTTTTGAATTAATTCATCTAGGAACATGATAATTATTGATGCGGCCATAAGCTGGCCAATCATTACTGCTAAAATGTAAGGTTCAGAGACGCCAGGACCATAAACTGCTGCGGCATAAACAATAGATTCTGCAATAATTACTACATAGGTTACAAGTTTTGTTGCAGTTTGAAAAATTCCTCGCTCGTCTGGTTTTTTGAAATCAAATTTCAAAATATCAGATCCTCTAAGTAATTGCATCAACAAACCTGCAGTGACTATTGGTCCAATACCTAACTCAACCAAAGTTCCTTGTTGAGAGGCAAAAATCACTCTTGCAAACTGAAGAAAATCAAATTCCGGTGCAGTTGCTCCAAATAAGGGAGTTTGCCCCATCACCATGTAAATTAAAAGAGCAATTCCAGACCAGAGTAATTTTGTTTGCAGGGAGATTTTCTTTTTGGGTTTTGGAACCTGAGGAAGGTAAGGTTCTGCCTTAAAAACAACTTTTCTAATAATACTAGTAAGACTTCCCTCAGCCATTCTCAGCTAACACTTCTCCCCCAACAGATTTGATTTTCTCTTCAGCTTTAGCGGTGAATTGTCGTACTTTAACAGTGTAGGCACCTGATGGTTGACCGCCACCAAGTAGTTTGTCATATCCTGCTGCACCAAGATCTAGAATCTTTTTTCCTCCTTCTTCTTTTCCGAACTTTGAAAACAAGTCATCGAGCTCACGAATGCTAGCCCATTTTTTTGTAATATTTGGGTGAGGTGGATGAGTAGAAGAATGACCATAATGATCAGGATATTCCTTTAGCATAGTACTGTAATGATGTTTCATTAAACCGGTTATTCCGAGTCCACCTTTATGGCCACTTGCACGGTGTTGACCAACTTGTCCCCATCCCTTGTTTCGGCCTCCTCTGAGCCTTCTTGTTTTTCTTAGTCTTGTTGCCATTTTAGATCATACGCCTCACTATAGTTCCAAGTTCTTTATTTGATCCAAGAACTCCTTTCTGACCATATAGTTTTTTTGTGCTTCTTTTGAATCCATGTCTAGGTGGGGATAAAGCAAACCAAGGTTTTAGGGGCTTTAATTTTGATAAAGTTGCAGTTCCATCAGAGAGGGCTTTTGCAAGATCTTCTACAGTATTGAATCCTAATTCTTTTAGATCTTCAGGTGTGATTTTTTGATATCCTGATTTTCTAGCTTTTTTATCCAAAAGTTCTTTGGCAAGATCTGTATCCAATTCTATCCAAGAAATGTAATGTTTGACTTTGTTTAACATTCCCAAAGTATTGTCTTTGGCAGGAAGAATTGTTGCACGGTATTTTTTATCTAATTTTAGTAAAGTCATAGTAGTGGTTGCCCAGTGAGGAACATCTGCTTGACCCTTTATTCTAACTACGAGATATGCCTTTGCCATTCTTATCAACCCTGACTGAATGTTTGTCTAAGACATTCCAATATAGCTTTTGAAGTCGAATTCATAGTAGGCGTGGATCCTTTTGCAGTAGTCCATGCATCTTTCAACCCTGCTAATTCCAATAATCGTTTAATTTTACCTCCAGCCACTAATCCTAAACCACGTGGTGCTGGAATAATTTCAATAGTAACACTTCCACCTTTCCCTTTAATTTTAAATGGTACAGAGTGTTTTTGGTCACATCTGCATTCCCAACTACCACAACCCAATTTTATTGGACTGACGTTTAGGAAAGCTTGACTTGTTGCCTTTTCAATCGCAATTCTCATTTGTTTTGATTTGCCTTGACCTATTCCCAAGTAACCATTTTCGTTTCCTGCAGCTACAATTGCCTTGAACCTTGTTGATTGACCATTTGATGTCATTTTTTGAATAATTCCACGTCTTCCTTGTCCTGAACCTCCTTGTCCTGGTCTACCTCCTTGTCCTGGTCTACCTCCTTGTCCTGGTCTACCTCCTTGTCCTGGTCTACCTCCTTGTCCTGGTCTAGTTTGCGTCGCTTGACTCATGGTTATTTGACCTCGTTATTTATTGTGGATTTAATTTGTGAAATGTCATTTTTTATCGTGAGATGTTCACCGTTAATTCTTTCCTCAGGAGGAAAGGTTTCAGAATTTGCAGGTACCTCTAATCCAGCATCAATTACTCCTTTTAGAGCTGCCGCCATCCTTTGAGTATATTTTCTTGTTCCAGTATACAAAATGGCCCCTTGAGAACCTTTACCAATCGCTTTTTTTCCTGCAACGTATCCTGTAAGGTATGCTGCAGGAATACTTTTTCTAGATCCCTTCCATCCTTTTTCAAGCAAATATCGAGAATGAGCTGATGCTACAACCTTATCTCCAGTCATTTCTGGCTTTAAAATTTGAACTTGTGTATTTTCATTTGAAATAGTAACTGTAATGAATTCACGTTTTCCCATTAACATAGTCCCACGTTTTTTATAATTGGTTTTTTCCTCTCTTAGTCTTCTCAATATTTTAGAATAGGCCATCTACAGAACACGATTTTGAACCTGCTCTTATATACGTTAAGCGTTAATTAGGAAAACTAGCAATGCTTTTTGTGAATGCAATCTATTTTCTGCCTCATCCCAAACTACAGATTGAGGTCCATCAATAACAGATGAAGTAACTTCACTTCCACGTTTGGCAGGAAGACAATGCATAAAAATTGCATTCTTTTTTGCAAGTTTCATCAATTCGGAATTGACTTGGTATTTTGGAAGAAATTTTTTTGTTCTTTTTGGATCGCGATTATGAATGGATGAAAATGTATCTGTTACAACGACATCGGCATTTTTTATTGCCTCTTTAGGATTGGTAGTAATTTCGATTTCAATAGATTTTCTTGCTTTAGCGATAACATCTTTGGCTGGCTCAAATCCTTTAGGTGTAGCAACAGACATTTTTGTATCTGATAATGCACAACCATTAATCATTGAATTACAAACGTTGTTTCCATCACCTATCCAAGCTATTTTCAATCCTTTGAGTTTTCCTTTATTTTCTTTAATTGTCATAAAATCAGCAAGAATTTGACAGGGATGAAATGAATCTGAAAGGCCATTAATTACCGGAACAGTTGAATGCACCGCTAGTTTTTCAAGCATTTCATGATCATAAACTCGTGCCATTATACAGTCGGTGTATCCAGAAAGGGTCTTTGCAGTATCCTCAATTGATTCACCTCTAGACAATTGCATATCGTTAGAAGAAAGATTTATTGCCTTTCCTCCTAACTGAAACATTCCAATTTCAAAACTTACCCGTGTTCTTGTTGACGGTTTTTGGAATATCATAGTCAAACTTTTGTTTTTCAATAATTGTGGATTGCGTCCTTTTTTCAATTCCTTCTTAAGTTTAATGGAATATTCAATAATTTGAGAAAATTCTTTTTTAGATAGCTCTGATAATGTAAGTAAATTTTTTGTTTTAAGTTTCATTTTCTAAAGAATCCAAACATTCCTCTTTTCTTTTTAGGTTTCGTTTCCTCTTTGGTTTGTTTTTCCTCCTCGGATTCCAATTTTTCTTCCTCTTCATCAGAAATTTGTTTTCCAACCATCCCAGGTTCTGGTTTTCCTTTGTTTATCCACTCTTTGATTTTTCTACTCAATTGTAATGCTTGTTTATCATTTTCAGGGGGAGGAACATCAAATAATTCAGAGTAAG
>JARRMG010000092.1:0-3690 GCA_037386265.1 Nitrosopumilaceae archaeon | reverse complement strand
TGTCCTCCTTGAATGAGAACCTGTCTAATCTTGAACATATCCCAAGCAGATTTTACTCTGGCTTCAATTTGTTCAAGAGTTAATGTGTACGAATCTTCTGCCCCAGGTGGTCTATAAAATGTCAAAATTTACAATCAGTAATACAGACATTAGTGTAATTCAAAATAATGTTATTTACAAAAGAAGCTTTTTTGCCAAATTTTTGCTTAGTAAGATGACCAGAAACAAGCCCCATCAAATAAACATCATCTGATTCTAAAAGCCTAAGACATTCTTTTGGTCCTGGTCTAACTCCTTTTAGAGAATTTTCCAGAATGTCACCAATGTCGCTTTGATAAAGTTGTTCTGTAGTTTGACTCAATTAACTTGTCCACCCTACTCTCCAATTTCTATTTAATCCTATATAGAAAACAGCGATAAAATTAACTCAACCATGTGACTGAATTGCGCTTAGGAGATGATAGAAAAAAATCAACAATTCACGTTATTTTTAAGTAGGGCACAAAAAACAGAATCATCCATGGTATCTGGACACCAAATTAGACTTAATCGAATTATGAGGAAAGGAATGATGTTGTGCATTCCAATGGACCATGGTATTTCAAACGGACCAATTGAGGGTCTTGAAGACCCCGTATCAACTATTTACAATTGTGAAGGACATGGACTGACAAGCATAATTATCAATAAAGGAATAATCAAAGCACTGCCAAGACCAACAAAGGTAGGAGTTTTAGTCCATTTTTCAAGTAGTACATCATTATCAATGTCCCCAAACCGTAAAATGCTGACTGGAACTGTTAAAGAAGCCGTACGTCTTGGAGCAGACGGAGTATCTCTTCATATCAACATTGGAGGAAAAGAAGAGCCAGAAATGTTAGAGCAGTTAGGCATGACTGCAGAGCAATGCCACAAGTGGGATATGCCACTTTTGGCAATGATGTATCCAAGAGGAGAAAATGTAAAAAATCCACATGACCCGGAAATTGTCGGACACGTTGCAAGAATTGGTGCCGAGTGTGGGGCAGATATTGTCAAAACAGTATACACAGGAGATGTCGACTCATTTTCCAAGATTGTGAAAAGCACACCTGTTCCAATTGTAATTGCAGGAGGCCCTAAAGCAAAAACAGATTTAGATATTTTACAAATGACAGAAGATGCAATTACAGCAGGTGCAAAAGGTGTAACATATGGAAGAAATATTTTTGCACATAAAACTCCAGAAAAGATGGTTGAAGCATTAGCATCTATTATTTTCAAAAAAGAATCCGCAAAGGAAGCAATGAAAAAAATTGAGTAAAGCACGAGAACTTATCATATCCCCCAAGGTATCTCAAGGACAATTACCCAAATTCCTCCAACAATTAAAAGAAGAAGGAATCAACATGGTCTACCTTGACCCAAAAAAGATGGGCAAAACAAAGTCTAATCTGGATACAATTTTTCCATCACCAAATGCCAAACATGTCGTAATCGAAAAAGAAGTCATCAAAAAACAAAAAGGCAAAAAAATAGGGAGAAAATTCAAAATATCATCAAATGAAGATATTGAAAATGTTCTCAACGTTGCAAAAAAAGGACTAGATTTTGTAATTGTAGAAGTAAAAGATTGGAAAATTATCCCTCTTGAGAACATCATTGCCAAACTTCATAAAATTCATACCAAAATTTACGCAATAGCTAGAACGCCTGAAGAAGTAAGAAAGATGTTTTCAATCTTGGAGGTAGGAGTTGACGGAGTTATATTCAGTACTTCCTCAATTGGTGAGGTCAGAGAGGTCATGATATACTTAGGTAGCAAGAGTTTTGATTTGAAGAAAGGAAAAATAATTGAGATCAAAGAAGTAGGAGACGGCGAGCGAGTTTGTGTAGATACGGCATCCATACTTCACAAAGGAGAAGGGATGTTGATTGGAAGTAGATCAAACTTTTTGTTTTTGGTTCATAATGAATCAGTAGGATCCTCCTTTACATCCCCAAGGCCTTTCAGAGTCAATGCAGGAGCAGTTCATTGTTATACTTTATCTCCCGACGGAACAACTAGTTATCTTTCAGAAGTAGAAACAGGTTCTGAAGTATTAATCATAAACTCAAAAGGCAAGGCAAGAAGAGCAACTGTAGGTCGTTCCAAAATAGAAAGAAGACCAATGTTGATGATCAAAGCATCGGTAGATGGAGAAATAGGAGGAATCATCGCACAAGATGCCGAAACGATCCGTTTTGTAAAACCTACAGGGCAACTAGTTTCAGTAACTCATCTGAAAAAAGGAGATACAGTCATGGTCTATTCAAAAGCAGCCACAGGAAGGCATTTTGGAATGGAAGTATCTGATGAATATATTTTAGAAAAATAATCAATATGAAATACAAAACTTGTATATCCATTGCAGAAACAGACCATAAGAAATTAAAACAAATCCTAAAGACGGGTTTGAAAAAATCTGATCTTGTCGAATTAAGATTTGATTTTTTAAAACCTGAACAGATACCTTTGGTTCTCCAAAATACAAGAAAAGATCTAAAAAGGGTTGTTTGTACATTACGTCCCAAAACCGAAGGAGGAAAATTTAGTGGAAATGAAAACGAAAGGATATCCATACTGAAATTAATTGCAGAATACAATCCATTTTTACTTGATGTTGAATTTAGCACAATAAAGAAAAATAAAGAATTAGCAAGATATCTAAAAAATACCAAAACCAATCTCCTAATTTCTGAGCACGACTTTAAAAAAACTCCCAAACTTTCAGAATTAAAGTCAAAAATGAATCAAATGAGTAAATTTTCATCCAATATCAAAATAGTAACAACGGCCAAATCAACAGATGATGCAACCAGAGTTTTGGAGTTATACAGTAAAAAAGAGAAAATCAATTTAATTGCTTTTGCGATGGGAGATTCAGGTCGAATTTCAAGAATTTTGAGTATGTATTTAGGCAGTCCCTATACCTATGTGTCTCTGGGAAAACCCGTAGCTCCAGGACAATTTAGCGTAGATGAAGTTAAGAGAATTATTCAATTAAAAAATTAAGTGTTATCAGTAATTCGTTCCAGAGTACATTGCATCGCGGAAAAAAGTTGAGAGTTTAAATGATTCATGTTAATCAAAAGAAAACATGTCAAAAACATTTGCAGTTATTGGAGACCCAATTGATCATTCCTTATCTCCAAATATTCATAGTGCTGCTTTTAGAGAATTAAATTTAGATTGTTCATATATTGCATATAGAATTCCCAAAGGGGAATTAAAGGATGGAATTGAATCACTTAAAAAAATTAAGATTAATGGATTTAATGTCACAATTCCTCACAAAGTAGAGATGATGAAGTATTTAGATAAAACAGACGAATCATGCAGTGTTATTGGAGCAGTAAACACCGTTACAAATGATCAAGGGATTCTAAAAGGATACAATACGGATATGGATGGATTTTTGGATCCTCTCAAGAAAAGAAAAATCAAGATAAACAACGCTAAAATTCTTCTTCTTGGAGCGGGAGGAGCAGCCAGAGCAATCGTTGCAGGGTTTACTAAAGAAAAAGCAAAACACATTACCATTGCAAACAGGACACTTGAAAAAGCAAATAACTTGGCACAGTTTGCAAATAAGATTGGCATTGAAGCCAACCCTACAACTCTAGATTCAATTGGAGATAATTTACAAGGGTTTGACATCATTGTTAACG
>JARRMG010000091.1:0-4965 GCA_037386265.1 Nitrosopumilaceae archaeon | reverse complement strand
AAAAAATAAGGTCTTTATCGGTAAGACAGACGTTAAAAATTTAAAATAAAATTATTTTTCGTTTTTAAAAATTCTGATTGCTTCAAGATGAGAGCAATTTGCCTTTAGTCCTTTTCCATGATGAAACTTGTAAAAATTTTTGAATCCAGGGCATTCACACGTTTCAGAAGTAACAAAATAAGATTTTTCAGGATCCGATGAAGACTTTATTTGATAAAGGTCATCATCGATTTTTTCAATACCTCCAGTTTCAACAAGCTTCTTTGCTTTTCTTATGGTGTTTGCACTCAGTGTGATGTGGACTGATGATACATCACACTTGTTTTTACGGCATTCATAGCCAAGATATGGTTAGCGTTTTTGGTCGGGTTTTTTGACCATTTTTCAAGTACCCTATCGCAAAAATCAAGGATATCTTGTTTGGTAAGAGCCAATTTATCAGGCTCAAATTTAGTTTTTTTCACTAGAATTCATATCAAATTCATAGTAAATTAGATTTTTTAATAATCTCAATAAGGGATTTGCTAAAAAATTGGATTTTTTTAAGAATTTACTAATATACTAGCGTAATTCTGTTTTAAGATTAATTGTTATAAACTGATTTCAATATTCGAGGTTAGTGGCGCTAAAAAAATTTGTTGCAACCAGATTGATAACAATGTTTGGCGTGTTAATGATTACATTGCTTTTGACCATTTCTTTGGTAGGATCTAACATGGATACCATCCTAAAGCAAGGGGTTGTTTTCCAAGTAAGAGCAGAAATAACCGAAGACCCAACAATTGCCAATAGCTTTTCATCTTCTGAAGAATTTGAAGACTTTGTGCAGGATCAGATCGATCAAAGAATTCAAACACTTGGATTAGACGAACCATGGTATGCACCACAGAGGATAGGATTAACCATGTACAAAATTTTGTTATTAGACTTTGGACACGCTACATTTCTTACTAGTGATGCTGGATCCTCAGATGTCAAAGAAATTATTTTAGAAAAACTTCCAAGAACCATTTTGTTATTTACCTCTGCAACAATAATTATTTCAATTATTGGAATATTTCTTGGCGCATTATCTGGAAGTAAAGTAGGTTCGGTTATTGACAGAATAACATCAAGTTTTGCCATCATCAGTTCTAGTTTTCCTGTGTGGTGGATTGGGATGTTGATGATATTTTTATTTGCTTTTGTCTATCAAATTTTCCCGGCAAGAGCAACCCCACCAATTCCATCAACAGACCCCGATTACATGATATCATTACTGTATCACATGACACTAAAAGAAAATTATCTATAGACATGCTCTTAAAAATGCCGCACCTCCCATTGTTACAATTTTGGCTTTGAGTTTATCCGGCTCGCTTGGGGGAGCAATTATCACAGAAGCAGTTTTTGATTGGCCAGGGATGGGGCGATTGTATTTTGAAGCAATTACCGTAATGGACTTACCAGTAATTATTGGAGCAACATACATTTTGACTGTTTTTTTCCTTGTCAGTATTTTTATTGCAGATTTACTTTACGGGTATTTTGACCCCAGAGTGAGGACGGGACAATGAGTAGTGTATCCCCTCAAGAAATCAAAAGTGAATTTTTACGAAGCAAGATTGGAATTGCAGGAATCAGTATTTTAGCTGTTTTGATCATAGTTTCAATAATTGCAATAATTGTGATACCTAATGAGACCTTTAGCCAGTGGAACAATCCAGGAAATTGGATTTCTTATCCAAAAGTTGCAATTCCTGTTTGGGTTAACCTTTTTTTGTCTGAAAAAATTCCCGAACATAAAATTTTAAATGAACCAATTGAAAAAACTGGAACTTCAGGAGACATTTCTCTAGTATCGCATCAATTTGGAATGAATTTTGCTTATGATGATTTTCCAAATGATTTCATTTACGAGTTTTCGGCACACTATTCGGGAACTCCTCTTCTAGAGATGATAGTTTTCAGACCTGATGGAACAGAGCTGAAATTATTATCTACGTCGTTACCGTATTCAGAATCTACGACAACACACACTGAAAGAATATTTTCAACAGACGAGTCTATCCGTAAAAATCTTTTTTTGCAATCAGATAAATTTGATTTTTCATTAAATAGATTATCCGCAGAAGATGTTGTTTTTTCACAAATGGGGTCGCATCAACCACTGAAGGGAGATTATTCTTTTATGATAAATCTTTACGGAGTAAATTCCAAGAACGAGATTTCAGAGTCAACTTTGATTGTTGGTGGAAAGGCCTTTGGAATTATGGGCACAGATGAATTAAGGCGAGACTTGGCTGTAGGTCTCTTATGGGGAACACCATTGGCATTATTCATCGGAATTGTTGTAGCTATTGCATCAGTTGTATTAGGCCTACTTTATGGAGTATATGCAGGATACAGAGGTAAAAAGACAGACGAAGCGATGATGAGATTTAATGATGTTATCTATGCACTCCCTGCTCTTCCATTTTTGATCATATTATCAGTTACAATTAGCAACAGTATTTTCTTGATGATTGGATTCCTAACTATTTTTGGATGGGTTGGAGTAGCCAAGGTTTCTCGAAGCATGGCGCTTCAAATTAAAACAAGAGGATATATTGATGCTGCAGAAATGATGGGACAAAAAAGATCCAAGATAATTCTAAGGCATATTTTGCCCCAACTACTTCCATATGCATTTGCAAGCATTGCCATATCAGTACCTGCAGCAATTACAACCGAAGCTGGACTTAGTTTTCTTGGATTGGGAGACCCTTCATTTCCAACATGGGGACAAATTTTGCATGATGCAAATGTCTATGGAGCCGCGTCAAGAGGGTTATGGTGGTGGATAATGCCACCTGGAGTAATGATAGCCATTACAGGATTGGCGTTTGTTTTTATTGGAAATGCCTTAGATGTAATTGTTAATCCAAAGCTTAGAAGGTAATTAATTTTTAAAATCAAATTTGCGAATTGTATCTATTATCGAATCACTTAGTTTTATGGTAAAAGTTGCATGGTGTGGGTCTTTGGATTCGGATAAATGTTCAGCAAAACTCACCTTTTCAGGAGAACTATTATCAGATTCACTTACACATAAAGGGAATTTTTTCATGCTAATGTTTTGATTTTGAAGGTATTCTATGAATTTTTTATAATGTTCTGATTCATTCCAATTAATGTTACTTTCCTCACATGCAGAAATCCATATATCAAGAGAATTTTGATAAATTACTTTCTTTCTTAATTCATCTAAAGTCATAGCGAATAGTTAAAAATCAGCACGTTGCATTTTTGAGCCACATCTTGGACAAGCACCGCCGCCATGTTTGTTATTGCAAACAAGACAAACATACTTTACTTTAGTACTCCCACCTGAGCCGGATCCAAAGAAACCTCCTCCGCCACCAGAATCTCCGTATCCACCCATTCTGCTCATAGCACGTTTTCTCAACAGCAATGGAAATACTATGAAAATACCCAAGGCTGCTGCCAGACCATAAGGAAATGGTAAGATCATTTGCAAACCTATGCTAATTGCCAAAGATGCAAATAAGAAAATCAGATAGGTCTTGAAACTAAACAATTCAATGAAAATACCTTTAAAATCCTTATAAAGTTTTGTCAGTATTTCTCAAATTACCATCATAAAGACAATTAATTTTTCATCAAACAATTTCAAGTTTAATAGAATTTCCTTTGCTATCCCATGCAAAAATATCATCATCCCCATAAGGAAACTGAACAATCAAAGATACGAGCCCAAAAAAATTGTGAAGATCGGTCAAGGAGGGCTCAGCGGAACCACTGGGATGCGAATGCACTATTCCAACATAGCTCATGTCAAAAGGCAAAAAGGAATGAGGAAATCCTGCAAAGGTTGGACCAGTGTGACTGAAAGGTGGAATGACCAAGCCATCTATCAAAACATTTCCTTTTTTGGATTTTCCCTTTAAAATAAGAATACTCTCATTTGGATGCTTTATTTTGCAGTATGATGAAATGCTGTCTACTACATCGTGTTTCAATGAAACACTTCGTTCATAATTCTTTTTCTTGAAAAGCATAACATTGGTTTTCCTGTAATACTAATTAATTTTCAGTAGGTGGCATTATGCTGTATTGAGTATTTGAAAATTTTTTAAGCATGCTTTCAATCTCAGATATCTTTTTGGGCGTATTTTCATTATTTGAGACAATATCATTTTTGAACAAGCTTATTTTGGATTCAAGGTCAGTTTTTTGTTCATTAGATTTTGTCAAGGTATTCTCCAATTCCATGAGTTCAGCATTATCAAATGATTGTATTTGCTTTTGAAGTTCGTTTCTTTTTTGATTGTGATTACTGATTTTATCTATGAAATCTACTAGAGACTCTTCAGTTTCAGTAAGATTAGACATGGTTTTTTCGATGTCCTTTACGGAAATTGAACCAGAGTTAATTCCCTTGCGAACATTTTCTAAAATTACAATAATAGAGTCTTTGTTTGAGGGAGTTAGGGCTTCGATAGGATCATTAATCAATTGAGATAGAAGGATTTTTTGTTCTTTGTCTAATGAAGAAGCATATTCATACCGACCCAAAGGTCTTGAGATCTTTGTGAATTGTGAATCAACCTCGTTTTTAATATGATTTTTTGAATTCTTAAATGATGATAGTGATTCATTTAATTTTTTAAATTCGGAATAGCTTTCACTAGATTTTATTTTTTCCACAGATTTTTCAATGGTTTTGATTTTATCATTCAAGGAATTAAGATCAGTTTCCAGTTCGTCGATTCTTTGTTTTTTTGCAATTGTGTCATCACGAGTATTTTTTAGTTCTTCTAAGGATTTTGTGATTTCTTCAGAAGTAAAATTGTTGTCTTGTAAATTTTTAATTAGTTTTTGAATTTCGGCATTGTGGGAATTCATATCGACCAAAATTTCTTTTAGTTTTTCCGCATATTTTTTTGCAAAAATATGAATTACACGTGTCTGTCTCCCAAGGAC
>JARRMG010000090.1:0-3740 GCA_037386265.1 Nitrosopumilaceae archaeon | reverse complement strand
CTTTTCCAGCAGGAACGGGAATGCCGTAATCTTGAAAAATTTTCTTTGATTGTAATAGACAACATCACGGACTTATTTTCCTATGAATACAAAACTGAAGAGTCTTTTTTTGAAAAAAATTCACTGTTCATGAGACATTTACACGATTTATCCTTTATTGCAATAAAACACAAAATTCCCATAGTAATTACAAATATGATTAGAAATATGGGAGACAAGGAAGTAGAAAATATGAGAAAAGCAATAGATCTCTATACACATATCAAAATTAAACTTTCTAAAAATTCTTCTAAATATATTGGAGAGGTAACTTGGTTATTGAACCAATATTCATTTACTTACACTATCGCCAGTTCAGGATTAACTGATAATGAAGATTTTTAATGATCCTCCTACCATCTAAAATATGGCAGGAATTTTTGATGCTATTCCAGCAATTACTGTGACTTTATTTGTAATTGGATTAGTCGGTATAATGTTTTACGAAAAATTACAATCAAAGTCAATTGAAGAATCAAACTCTTGACTTGAAACTCGATTCATTATTTAGTAATTTTGGATTTACCAATCTTACAGAGATTCAAAAGATAGCATCACCTGTAATCTTACAAAAAAAGGATTGCTTGGTTATCGCACCCACAGGTTCGGGAAAAACTGAGTGCTCCGTAATACCAATTTTCTCACTTGTCAAAAATTCAAAAATTTTAGGAAAAATAAAAGTCCTATATATTACACCCCTAAGAGCTCTAAATCGAGATGTGTTTAGAAGAATTACAAAATATGCACAAGATAGCAATCTGTCCATTGAAATTAGACATGGCGATACCTCACAGACGGCTAGAAGAAAAATAACAGAAAATCCTCCTGATATTTTAATAACTACACCTGAAACATTAGTGATTTTACTCACTCAAATCAAGATGTTAAATGCTTTATCTGATCTAGAATGGGTTGTAATAGATGAAGTACATGAACTACTTGGAAGTGAAAGAGGAGCCCAACTTTCCTTAAGTATTGAAAGACTTCAATTAAATTCAAAATTTCCCCTAACTAAAATTGGATTATCTGCAACCATAGGTAATTTTGAAGAAGCAGCAAAGTTTGTTGTTGGGACTAAAAGAAAATGTGAAATAATTAGGGATTCATCAGTAAGAGAATATGATGTCGAAGTAAAATATGTAGAAGGTACGATTTCAGATGTTGCTGACAAAATAATTGAATACGTTTCAGATTTGAATTTAAATTCACCAATTTTGCTTTTTACCAACACACGGGGTGAGGCAGAATTTATGGCATCAGTTTTAAAAGAAAAAACACCGATCAACATTGAATTACATCATGGTTCATTATCAAAAGAAGTTAGAGAAGATACAGAAACATATCTTAGAGAGGGCAAACAAGGAATTGTAGTATGTACTTCTTCTCTTGAATTAGGATTAGATATTGGTTCTGTTGAATTAGTTATTCATTATGGATCTCCTAGACAGGTTTCTAAATTAGTGCAGAGAATTGGAAGAAGCAGACATAATAAGAATGTCTCAGCTAAGGGATTGATTATAACAAATACAGCGGACGATGAATTTGAAGCCAAAGCAATTCTAGAAAGAATTAAGGAAGGTTCAATAGAGCCCCAAAAAATACATGAAGGATCTAATTTCAGCTGGTTTTGTTTTCATCATTACCAGTGTATCTTCAGGTGGCCTGGATGATTCTTGGTTAGGAAAGAAAATCGATAAAAAAGAACTTGTGATTCTAGAAAACCTGTCAGAAAAATATCAATTTAATCTAAATTTCGAAGGTGGAGAAGCAGAAACCTTTGTTACGCAATGCCCTTTGTTTTCAGGAAGTATTGAAATTGAAAAGGGAGAAAAATTCTGGGATGGGTACAGAGGAAGGTTTGAAATAGTGGATGCGAGGCTAAACTACGATGCTTGACGGACTCAAGACAAATCTTAGAGATGCTATTAAGAAAATTGTAAAATCATCTGGAATAGATGAGGAACTAATCAAAGAGTTGTCAAAAGATGTGCAGAGAGCTCTATTGCAATCAGACGTCAACGTAAGATTGGTTTTGGAGATTACAAAAAATCTTGAAGAGCGTTCTCTTAATGAAACTCCACCTCCTGGTCTATCTAGAAAAGATCATATTGTCAAGATTTTGTATGATGAACTCTCAAAACTACTTGGAAATGAAACTGAATTTAATTTCAAACCCGGTAAACAAAACAAGGTAATTCTTCTTGGTATTCAGGGAAGTGGTAAAACTACTGTTGCATCTAAACTTGCAAAGTTTTTGACAAAACAAGGATATTCTGTTGGAGTTATTGGTGCTGACACATATCGACCAGGAGCATTGGTTCAACTAAAAACAATGTGTGAAAAATCTAATGTTGAAGTTTATGGTGATGAAAACAACAAAGATTCTCCTGATATTGTAAAAAATGGACTAAAATATTTTGAAAAATTGCCTTTGGATATTATTCTAATTGATACGGCAGGTCGTCACAAACAAGAACAAGACCTTCTAGATGAGATGGAAAGAATTAACAAGGTTGCAGATCCGGACCTTGCATTACTTGTTATTGATGGAACAATTGGGCAACAATGTTTCAATCAGGCTGAAGCCTTTAACAAAACAGTTCCAGTTGGGGGGATAATTGTAACAAAACTTGACAGCTCTGCCAAGGGTGGTGGCGCAATTGCAGCATCTGCAGCGACTGGAGCCCAAATTATGTACATTGGAACTGGTGAGAGAATTGATGATTTAGAAAAATTCTCGCCTACTAGATTTGTTGGAAGGTTACTTGGGATGGGTGATATTCAAGCTGTTTTAGATTTAGCAAAACGACTAGAAAATGAAGGGGATGATGTGCGTCTAAAGAGGATATCAAGTGGAAAAATGAACATGGAGGATTTCTTTTACCAGCTAGAGGAAGTCACAAAGGTTGGCTCTCTTCGAGGATTCCTAGATAATATGCCTGGTCTTTCAGGAATGGTAAAAGATGATCAGCTAGACCAAATGGAGGGACGTGTATCAAAATGGAGATTTATTATTCAGAGCATGACCAAAGATGAGAAAGCAGATCCTGACTTGTTTAATTCTTCGCGAATTAAGAGAGTAGCTCGTGGTTCTGGCTGGTCAGAACACGATGTAAAGGAGTTACTCAAAAACTACAAAAATTCAAAAAACATGATGAAGGCATCAAAAGGAAGACAGATGCAAGGAAATCTCCGCCGAATGGGATTTGGATAGTATTCTGTTTACTTGAAGATTTGAATTAAAACATGCATACTATCAAAGAAGCATACCCAATTGCAAACACAATTCTGAAAAAACACTATCTATGTGATTACTGTCTTGGTAGGCTTTTTTCTAAAAAATTGAATTTATCTTCTAATCGGCTTTTGGGGAAAAAACTAAAACAAAACAAATCTCCTTCCAAAAAATGCTATATTTGTAAAAATTTGTTTGACAATCTTTCATCTTACTTGAAATTGATGCTTGATTCGTGCAATGATTATGGTTTCTCTTCTTTTGCTGTTGGGGCAAAAATCAAACCGTCGGCAAAATCGGCTCGCAGGTCATGAGCCACCTGTAGGGCCAGACGGGTTTTACCTACCCCACCAGGGCCGGTCAGGGTCAGCAGCCGTATTTCAGGATGACGCAAAAGCTGACCGATGATGGTCAATCTGCGGTGGTGGGCCTGAGAAATCGTCAGGCCGAACTCGACGAAGCGCTT
>JARRMG010000089.1:0-7246 GCA_037386265.1 Nitrosopumilaceae archaeon | reverse complement strand
AGTGGCTTTGCTTCATCTAATTCAATTTGACACTTTCCTAAATCTCGTTTTAAAATCTCAATATGTGTATCATCATATCCTACTTTTTCTTTTATTTTTTCTCGAAAAATTTTACATGATTCCTTTAAAGAGGTTGAAGCAACATCAAGCTTGTCTATTCCTATCACTGCATTAAGCAATTCTTTGAATTCTTTAGGTTTAGCCTTAATTATTGAATTTAATTCTCCCTGTTGAACAATAGAGGCAATTTTTAATTTTTCAAAATCCAAACCAATAACTTTTTCAATTTCATTAGTCATTGATTCTCCAAACTGTTTTCTTTCTCCTGCTGCAATTTCAATTGTTTTTCCTTCAATTTGTTTAGAAAATTTTGCAGCTAATGCTCCTTTACTATCTATTTTTCTAACTGCTTGATATGGTGTTCCATTTATTACAAATTCTACCTTTGAAAACCCTTGAGTTGATCCTCTTTTTATCAATCCTTTACTTGATTTTCTTGTGTGTTTTCCAAATAATGCAAATGTAATTGCATCAATTATGCTAGATTTTCCAGCTCCATTTTGACCTACAAAAACTGTTACTCCGTTATCAAACTCTAATTTTGTTTCAGAATGTGATAAAAAATCACCAAGCTCTACTGAAGTTATCATTTCCTTTTCTCCTTTTTAAAAATTTCAAAATTTTGTAAAATTATGTCTGCTGATTCTTTGATTTGGTTTGATGTTAGGGGGGGAAGAATTTCTTTGATTGCAAAATTAGCCATCTTCTCAGAACCTAAAGCCTTGACTGACAACTTGAGCATTTCGTCATCTATCGCGTGGGGTCTATCCAGAAATACAGATGAATCTGGTACTTCCTTTGTCATTATTCTCCAAAAACATCTAAGCGTTTGTGACTGTAATGTGGAAATCTGTGCCTGAATTTTATCTGTTTCGATGCTCTCTCCTTGAATTTTTAACTCTACTATGGGTTTTCTTTCTATTGAGGAAATTTTTTGAGAAATTTCTTTAACTGTTTTTTCGATTTCATCATATTCTGTTTTAAAAGAAAATTGGGGTCTAGTGTCTAATTTGATCCAATTGGGTTTTACTTCTTTTCCAGAAATATCTACCTCAAAAAATCCTTTGGTTGCTTCTTTAATTCCTTCACTTGTTGTTAGTTCAATGGATCCTGGATATGCTACAGGACCTTCCAAATGACTAAAGTTCTTTATGTCTTTGTCGTGTAAATGCCCCATTGCATAATAGGAAAAATTTTTCGGTAGATCCGTTGACTGTAACTCTCCTGCAAATTTGTTAAATTCTGTAACTCCCTGATGCATAACTAAAATTTTGTGACCTGTATGGTTACTTGCAATCTTTTGTAATTCCAAAAATTTTTCTTCGTATTTGGAAATCTCAGTTTTTCTGATTTTATCTAAACCTGCTAAAAGAATACCTTTGTATTCAAAGGACTTTCCTTGTCCAATATATCTTGAAAATTCTAAATTATGGTAAACATATGGGATTGGTGTTGTACGAATTCTACTAATGTCATGCTCTCCTAAAATAAAAAATGAATCAATCTTGTTTTGTTTCAATCTTTTTAACGCATTTGCCATTTGAACAATTGCAGTTCCATTGGGATTTGGAACATGAAAAATATCTCCTGCAAATAATACAAAATTTACATGGTCCTTGATAGAAGTATCAATGGATTCATTAAATGATTGATAGATGTCTTGTTCTCTTTCTTCTGAACCATATTGTACTAGTCCCAAATGAGTATCAGAAATATGTGAAAATAACATTTAGTCCAACAACAAATCTTTTTGAACCAATCCTTGGGTTGATTCAACGGCAATTTCTTTCATTTTTTCTGCGCTTTCCCATGCTTTTACGGCACTTTGATCCGATCCCATTACTTTCTCTTTTACCTCATCAACATGCACTAAAGATGGCAAATTAGTCCATTGTCCAACCAACACAGCATCCCCTATGTTCAAAGAAGTCAATTGGGAGATTAATTCACGACTAGTTGATTCGGTAGCTGAGGCAATTTGACGTTGATCATCTTCTTGAATTATTTTCATTATGGCAAATGAGCCCATTTGGCTTAGTACATTAAGATCTACGCTTCTAGGTCTTTGGGATACAATCCCTAGCCCTAATCCAAACTTTCTACCTTCTCGTGCAATTTTTGCCGCCCAATATTTTGCACTTGTATCATGATCTTTTGGAATAAAGACATGAGCTTCTTCTATGATCACAAAGATTGGCGAATGAAATCTATAGTTTCTTTCTCTTTTTGATCTTCCATGTTTGGCTATACTTGCATCTTTTCTATCTTTTAGTAATTGCTGGAGATAAAATGCAACTGCAACGTTAGCTTGCTTTTCTGATAACTCTGAAATGTTAAGGATGTTAGTTCTGCCTTCTTTTATGAAACTAATTGGGTCCCCCATATCAGGATCTAATATGTCTTCAAATCTTTTTTGTGCTTCTTCTACTATGTCTTGCACTCTGTAAGCTGAGGTTCTAATCTCTTTTAGTTTCTTATCTTCTGCATTTACAATAAATTCTAATTCGTTTTCTAGTTTTTTCCAAAATTCTTTTGATTCTCTTACATTTTTTGTAAATGCCATCCGCAAAACTCTTTGCTGCACATTGGCACCATCTCTAATTTCTAATACTTCAGATAATTGATCAGAATCTAATAATCTTGGATTAATCTTTGCATCAATAACATTAATTCTTGGAATGTTTAGTGTGGTGTAATCATTATGATAATCAAAAATAATTACTGTTCCATTTAGTTTTCCAATTTGTTTGGCAACAAGGGATACAAGATTGCTTTTCCCCATCCCAGTCATCGCTAATATTCCTAAATGTCTTGAAACAATTTTGTCTAGGTTGACTTTGGCTTCTATTGTTTTATTCCGTAAAAGATTCCCAATTTTTGCCCATCCTTTTTCCTGAGAACTAAAAATGCCCTCTAACTCTTCTTTGGTTGGTTGAGTTATCTCAGTGCCTGGAATAGGCGGTATTGCAGGAATAATCGACTGCCCCTTCTGCAATTTATCTAAAAATCCTAAGATTCCTATGTTGGAAGAAAATGTCTTATCTCGCTTGTTTATTTCTGCAATTTCTGTACTTTCTGCTGCCTCATCAAAATTTCTAACATCTGCAAAAGCTGCACTTGATATTTTTGATTTCTCGACTAATCCTAAAATTTTTCCTTCTTCTGTATCTATTATGATGTACTCTCCAACTGATAGGGGTCTTGATGTCAGTGCAGTTACAAAAGTTGGTTTTGATTCCCCAATTACATATCCCAAACTCATCCTAAAACCTCTCTAGACCCTATTTCGTTACTCAAACCCAAAAGACTTACCATTTTTGAAAGCTCTTTATCGGATATTTTACAGTTATTGTGGGCAAGCTTTAGAGCATAAGGGTATCCTCCTACACTATTTTTATACAATTTGTTTAAAACAGATTTAATTTCCAACAAATAATTTTGAGAACCCCGGTCCCTTTGTCACATGATTATAATAAAAAATATCCCCTGCAAGTGAACCAAACTTTTCAAATTGTTTTTTTGTGTTTGATGTCTTTGCGATAAAAATCACATTGTTTTTCTTTTTCATAATTTTCACAACCAAAGCATCTAAAGATGATTGTCTTGTCATAAATTGCGAGTGAAGAGATCCATCCATTAATACCAAGTCTACTTCATCCACTGTTTTTTCACATGCTTCGATCTCCATTTTACTTGCAATTCTTGACAAATCTAAATCCGAACCTAAACCCGAATCATGAAGATCCACTAGAACTTCTCCATCTGTTTTAATTGACACCGCGGTAGTTGCCCAAAGCTCAATTCCCTGAAATTTGGTGTTGTTAAAACTAGAATCAATCCCAGCTGTGACAGATTCATGTTTTTCAGGCTCAAATTCTACCCAATTTTCTTTGGCAACCTTGAGAATTTGCTCAAATTTTGGACCCTTCAGTATCGACAACATCTTGTCTCTATTCATAATGGCATCTTTGTAGACTGTATTGAGCACAAGAATAGTTAGTTGGTTTGAATAAAATCTTTAGGTTATACAGATTATTGACAACGGAAGTATTCTTTTTTTAATTGGTCATTCTTGGCTATTGCTAACCCAAGAGCATTTGTTTTGAAAATTTAAAATTCTTTTTAAATCTGAGTACCGCTTCAAAACCCTGTTGAGTAAAAAGGAATCTTTTCAGAGTTTTAAAATCGATATGATGGAAAAAATGGCTGCCCTGATTTCAGCTGCATTTGGTTTAGTGGCGGCACTTGCCTGGAATGATTTAATCAAAACTCTTTTCACAGAATTTTTTGGAACTACTGTTGCTATTGGAGCTATGATAATTTATGCCATTATAGTGACAATCATAGCCGTAATTCTTACCGTAACTATTGCACATGCTGTATCAAAAACTAAATCTGTATTTCGTCAAGAGATTTTTAAATGCGAATTGTGTACCTTTGAAACAAAAATGGAATCAAAATTCATGGAGCATCAAATAAAAGACCATGCCTCAAGCCCTGACAAATTTTTGATGAAATAAATCAGAAAAATATTGTTGGCTTGTCCCAAGCATATAACAACAAAACTCCGGTTAAAATCACAAATGATGCCATAAAGTAAATCACCACATGCAAAATTCCAATTTTCTTGCTAAAGTAATTCCCAACAAAAACAACAATGATGCCCATAATTACAAGACCAATTCCCAAAATTAGATTCTCATACACAGACTTTGAAGAATTAATCCTGTATTTCTAAGTCTCTGAAAAATCAACCAATTCTACTTTTTAGAATAATTTTTTCATTGGTTCCTGAAGGTGTAGTCATGTCAATGTATCTTATTTCATACCAATCACCAATGTGAACTACGTCTCCATCTAACATGCGAGGAATTTTTATTGTAACTTCGAAAACTCCGGTGTTTTCGCCAGTCTCCAAAAGATAACTAGAATTTGCATCAAACGCTGGATTGTTTAAAGTGACTCTAATTCCCCCTTCTCCTCTGTACTCTAGTCTACTCAAAGGAATCCTATCTACATCCTTGGAATCTAGATTTGCATCAGGTTCGTAAAGTCGTAAAACAAATTCATGACCTATTCTTGTTTTATCTGCAGTTGATTGTATCTGTGCATAGGTATTTCTCAAAGCAATTGATTTTACTAAAACTCTGGATTCCCCTGATACATCGGATTGATCAAGGTATCTTACTTCGATAATATCATCTTGATTAACTGGTCTTCCATTAATTGTGTCAGGTAGCTGAAGCTTGGCAAAAAACACTCCAGTGTCTGGACCGGTCTCAATCATTCTTTCAGGACCTGGCACTGGTATTCCGTTTATGGTAAATTCTAGGAGCCCCTGTGTCTCAATTACTTCGACTCCACTATGTGCAAGGTTTAGATCATCATCTGTGATGTAAAAATTAACAATAGAACCTTGTGAAGCTGGAATGTTCTGAATCTGCGTTTGTGTATCTTTGTATTGAACTGTGGCATCTCTTATTGGGATAGTGGGGGCGTGTTCTTCTACTTGTTCAGATATTTTGATTGGAATGACTCCTAGATCTCTCTCTTGAAATTTCTCTGCAGTTGTTGGCTTTAGACATAACGCATCTCCATTATTTCTAATCACTAGATTAAGTCCTGCCTTACAAATTACATCTTCTGCGGCAATTCCTTTCTCCATTTGTTTTTTGGGCGATTCCACCTCTGCATTTGCAGGTACAGTTAATGAGAATATGAGCAAAAATACTAGTCCAAAAATAATTTTACTTTTGAAATTCATTGTATTGAATTTGCATTTTTATCATAAATAGATTGAGGATGATTTCTATCTGTAATTTGAAAATCAGACAAGAGAATCAGGAATGAAAATTTGTGTATTAGTTATATTTGATAAATTAAAACATCATGATAGAAACATGAAAAAATTATTGTTTTTTGTCCCTCTTTTCTTACTTTTGATTCCTTTTCCAAGTGTTCATGCAGAACATATTTTCGAAGATAGGATGGCATTTGCTCAGTATCTTGATACAATCAAGACAACAGGGAAATCTTATACTATTGAGGTTGATGATAATACCTTTGATATCTACTATGGCGGTTATGGGAGTATAGAAATTGGTGGAGAGGCACTAGAGACAGACGAGCCCACTCTTTCTTCAATGAATCTAAATGTTGAACGAAAATCACTAGAAATTACCTTAAACCCTGTTGATAATGATAAGGTTTTCTGGGTTCTTTTACCTCTTGAAGTGATCAGTGCTGAAGGAGCAAAATACCAACTCTTCATTGATGGTGTGGAAACTAACTACGATCTCACTTTATTTCCTGAAAACTATGCCTTAGGGATGATCCTTCCTCCTGGAGCAGAAAATGTAGAAATCATGGGTACACAAGTAATTCCTGAATTTGGAACCGTTGCAATATTGGTTATGGGTGTGGCAATTACAGGTATCGTTTTTGTCGCTAGAAAGTCTCCTTTTGGAGCAAACTGGACTAGAATTAATTAGGTAATATCTTTTAGATTATTTCAATGAAAAGAGTAGGTTTACTTGGTTGCGGGTCAATTGGAACCCAAATAGCACTTGCAATTGATTCTGGAAAAATTAATGCCTCTCTTACCCATGTATATGATGAATCAAAAGATGCATCAAACACACTTGTTGAGAAATTAAACACCAAACCTGTTATAGTTGAAAACCCTCATCTATTGTCTTCAAACCCACTTGACATTATTGTTGAAGCCGCATCCCAAGATGCAGTAAAAGACGTTGGACTAAGTGTGTTGCAAAACAAAAAAGATTTGATGATAATGAGCGTTGGTGCATTACTTGATGAGTCTATATATGATATTTTTTCTGATGCTTGTAAAGATTTTAAAAAAACAATTTACCTTCCCTCTGGCGCAATCGCAGGATTAGATGGCATAAAATCTGTGAAAGATGAATTAGAATCCCTTTCAATTACTACCACCAAACATCCAAGATCTCTTAAAGGTGCTAAATTTTTTGAAACCTCGGAAATTGATTTGGACTCTATTACTTCCAAAACCATAATTTTTGAGGGGACTGCACACGAAGCTGTATCATTGTTCCCTGCAAACATCAACGTTGCAGCTTTGCTTTCTTTAATTGGACTTGGAAGCAATAAAACTAAAGTCAAAATCGTTGCAGACCCAAATACGGATAAAAACACTCATCAAATT
>JARRMG010000088.1:0-3764 GCA_037386265.1 Nitrosopumilaceae archaeon | reverse complement strand
AAATCGGATTTAGTAATAACGCCCATAACTTCATCTCTTGTTGGAAATAGGCTTTTGTTTTTTATATTGTTCTAAATTGCAGGAGTATGTGGACACAGTAAAATCCTATATGAATCACCCAATTGCAATTGATAACACTTTGAATTTGGCTCAAGTTTTACAAAAAATCATTGATGAGAAAAAGAGCCGCCTTTTGGTTTCCACAAATGGGGAAATTACCCATATTGTATCTGAAAAGGATTTGGGATTGTTTTTGTTTTCTGATGCATCTGAAAGAAAATTAGATGAAATTCTAGTTTCTGAGATATCAAATAAAATAATTTCAATTCCTGATGACACTACCTTGGATAAGTGCGCACAAATGATGTTGGAGGGAAGTATTGGCTCGCTTGTAATTTCTTCAAGAGATGAAGTTATGGGCGTTATTACTAAATCCGATTTGGTACGATACTTTGCTTTATCTCATTTAGATGAAAAATTAGTTGGAGAATATATGACTCCATATTATGCATGGCAATATTCTGATTCATCTCTTTCCTCCATCGTATTGAAAATGATTGATGAAAAAATCTCTAGAATTATTCTAAGGAATAGGCAGGAAAAACCTGTAGGCATTATTACCTTCCGAGATCTCTTTAACATGTCTTTGAAATTAGGTGAGGAAGAAGATGTAATTGATAATTCTGACCCCTTGATTTCTGCTATATTTCCGAGAAAAGGATTCATCTCAGATTCGGGTTTTGGAGGGACCACTAAAGCTAATGAAGTTATGAGTAAAAACATTTTTTCAGTCAGATATGATGATGACCTTGCCAAAACGGCAAAACTTCTTTTGGATAATAATATCAATGGAGCAGGGGTCTTATCTGGAAATGATAATTTAATTGGGATAATCAGCAAAACAGATATTGTAAAATCTTTGGCTTTTTTGAAATAAATTATAAAAATTGAACAATTTATTAAAAATACTTTGAAGATGTTTTTATCATAGATTATCTCTAAATATTCATGAAAAAAATTGAAGCGATAATTCGAGATACAAAGTTTCAAGAGGTAAAAAACACTCTAACAAAATTAGGCGTCAAGGGTTTGACTACCTATGAGGTAAGAGGTAGGGGAGATCAAATAGGAATGATAAGAACCGGGGGCGGTGGAGCAGATTATGAGGCAGATGATCTTGTCCCAAAAAGAAAGATAGAGATAGTATGCATTGAAGAGGAGGTGAACAAGATCGTAAACTCTATTGCATCAAATGCATCAACCGGGAAACCTGGGGATGGAAAGATCTTTGTATCTAGCATTGATGATGTCATCCGCATCAGAACTGCTCAACAGGACCAAGACGGTGTCTGATGCATCCATTTTGTCTGAACTCTCAAAGATAACGAGAATCTTATTAGTTAGTATGATAATAATAACTGATGAGGAAAAATCCTAACAAAGAACCACATGAAGAAGGAAAGCTCATTCAAGAACACTTGGAAAATGTCAATATGGATCCTTGGTATTATATTTATCAGGTATATGTGAACCCTACTCAAAAATCAAGCGAAAAACCAAAAGATTAGAAAAAATAATTTTTAGGATTTTTAGTTATTTTAATTATGGATTTTTTCTCTACATGGGTGGACCTTGTGATGCCTGAATCAAATACTCCTCTAAATAACCTGCAATAACAAGCAACCCTACGGCTATTCCAATTTCAATAATACTTGGTTTGATTAGTGCTTTTGGATTTTGTTTTTTCACTAATGAAAAAACTACCAGAAAACTACGTGACATGGCAATGGAATATGCTACTAACTCCATTGCCCCGTAAGGGGAATTGTACAAAATTGATAGAGGTTCAATATCTGCTAATCCAGGTGCCATTGTTGTAATTGCAGCAAAACCAAAACCTGTAGACCATCCAGAATAAACTCCTAGACCTACTCCCAAACCTGGAACAAACATTGGTAATGATGCAGAAATGTTATTTAGAAAAATCCCAAGACCGTCGATATTTTGTGTAGATGATAGAAAATCTTGAACAAAATCATTTGCATCTTGTGGACTAACTTCTGAGGTAGCGCCAATTTGAAACGAGAGTGAATAAATTCCCATAAAAATAAAAAATGTGATTATTCTAAATTTGAGCACATTGCTTAACTTTATTCATATTATATGAGGTTATTGCATCGATCTAAAAACCGAATAAATTTTTTCAATTATTGTTTGGTTCGGTGATAACTTATAATTTCTACAACACTCTTTTTAACTATCAATTTCTATATGCCTTATGGTTAGATCTAGAACGATTACCATGTCTGTCAGCCGGAAAACAGGTGAGGTTTTTGACGCCATTCTTAACTCCCCTCCAAAAATAATGCCTGATGCTAAACAAAATGGCGATGGTTCATGGTCATTTTCAACACCGAGAGGAAATGCAAATTTAAAATTCAAACATAACAAGACCCTTGGAATTTTGGATCATTTGTACAAGGACGAAGAGAGTGTGTGGGATGTCCCCATGCGGGTAGTGCCTAGCGGAAACGAGTCTGAAGTGATTGTGACAATAGTAAAACCAGATACCTTAACTGATGACCAATTTGATGAGCGAATGAAGGAAATTAATGAATTATTTGAGAATCTAAAACAAATCGTAGAAAAAAATTAATGCCAAATGCAAGTTTGATATTATCTTAGGCACAATTTACACCTTAAGGTTAAATGTAAATTTTGCAAGCATTTCCTAGTAATGCCATATGAAGAAGTTTATTTTCAAAGATTAGAAGATGACTCTGAAGATAAAAGGAAACAAAAACATTTTTCTAAAAAATCTTAGAGTTTTTTTGTGACCTAATCCGAGTCATTTCCATCCATTCTGTTGTCTTTGCTAGGACCGACCATGTCTTTGGGTTTTACTTTACTATCCCAATCGCCTCTAACTCCTTTAACCAAAGCAACTATTCCTACAGAAATTATTGCTAGTACGATGCCAAAGAAAACACTTTGATCAAACATTTTTGAAGAACAGTCTATTGGTACTGGCTCTCTACCTTCTGAATATTCAAAACATGTTCCAAACTCATCTGATTCAATATTAGATGCTTGGTAATTCTCGCCAAAAATTCCTAGGACTAAAAATCCTGCAAATACTAGTGCTGCTCCCAATATTACAAAGCGAATATCACTCATATATCTAATTTCAATTTACTGTATTTACACTTTGATTTCAAAATTATTTTTCTAAAATTTCTTTAAGGTTTGATAACCCTGTTTCATAAAAAGTTCCCATAAAAACAAGGAATTCTAAGAATTCCTTCTCTGTCATTTTCTTACTATTAAGATAAGATTGCCAAGTTAATTGAACAGAATTTCTACTTTTAGGTTTTATTGAAATGGTAGCTACATATGCACGGAGGGGCAATCCTTCAGTTGCAACATATGTAAAATATTCTCCATCTTTCCAAGCGACAATGTGTTCTTCTATGGTGTTTCCATCATTAAAGGTAATTTCTCTGATTGCCCCCACCCCACGCTTTTTCTTTGACAAATATTCTGTTTTCTTACAATCTACCAACCATGAGGACAAGCCTGCGATGTTGCTTATTTTCTTCCATACTTTTTCTTGGGGTGCCTTTACGAGGAGGGATTTTTTTACAGTTCCAGTATGAAAGGATTTTTTTAAATTCTTCACAGATTTAGTTTTTAAAGCTTGATTTTAAATTTAATTATCTAACACATTTAATCCCCAAAAAATAACTAATACAAATGGTATTTGG
>JARRMG010000087.1:0-4623 GCA_037386265.1 Nitrosopumilaceae archaeon | reverse complement strand
TTGACGGATTTGCCGATATTTTTTACCATAACCAATTAGCTTCTGGTGTAATTCCTCAAATTACAGCTAGTATTGGCCCGTCAGCGGGAGGTTCTGTATATTCTCCTGCAATGACTGATTTTGTTATTATGGTTGAAAAAGCAGGAACTATGTTTGTAACAGGTCCCGATGTTGTAAAGACAGTTTTGGGTGAAGATATTTCATTTGATGAGCTAGGTGGTGCAATGACACATGGATCAAAAAGTGGAGTGGCACACTTTGTAGCACAAAATGAATACGAATGCATGGATTACATTAAAAAATTAATTTCATTTCTTCCGCAAAATAATACCGAAGAACCACCCAAACAAAAAACAGATGATGACCCAAACAGATTAGATCATAATTTGATCAATATTATTCCAGATAACCCATTGCAACCATATGATATGAAAGAAATAATAAATTCAATTGTTGATAACAATGATTTTTTTGAAATTCATGAATTGTTTGCTCCAAATGTTGTTGTAGGCTATGGAAGATTGAATGGTAAGGTAGTTGGAATTGTTGCAAATCAACCAATGCATCTTGCTGGGGCACTTGACATAGATTCTTCAAACAAAGCTGCAAGATTCATTAGATTTTGTGATGGTTTTAACATTCCAATAATCACTTTGGTTGATACTCCCGGATACATGCCTGGTTCAAATCAAGAACATAATGGTATCATTAGGCATGGAAGTAAACTGTTGTATGCTTACTGTGAGGCAACTGTTCCAAGAATTACTCTAGTTATTGGAAAGGCATATGGTGGTGCTTATATCGCAATGGGAAGTAAGAATCTTAGAACAGATGTAAACTATGCTTGGCCAACTGCCAGATGCGCAGTTTTGGGGGCAGAGGCAGCAGTAAAAATCATGTATAGAAAAGAACTTGCCAGTGCAGAGGATCAAGAAGGACTCAAAAAACAACTTATTGCTGAGTTTTCTGAAAAATTTGAAAATCCCTACGTTGCAGCATCGCACGGTACTGTTGATAACGTAATTGATCCTGCAGAAACTAGACCTATGTTGATTAAAGCTCTTGAAATGCTTGCAAATAAACGAGAAAAACAACTTCCAAGAAAACATGGAAACATCAACCTGTGAGTTATATGATCGAAAAAGTTCTTATCGCAAATAGAGGAGAAATTGCTTTACGTGTTATTAAAACATGCAAAGCATTAGGAATTAAAACTGTAGCAGTATATTCAGATGAAGATTATAATTCACTTCATGTTAAACAAGCAAATGAATCATATCATATTGGCGAGGCAGCTCCGGCCAAATCATATCTAAATCAAGAAAAAATCCTCGATGTCATGCTATCATCTGGTGCTGATGCAGTACATCCTGGGTATGGTTTCTTATCTGAAAATGATGATTTTGCAAATCTATGTGAAAAAAATAAAATCAATTTCATTGGCCCCACTGCAAAATCCATGAATCTATGTGGAGATAAAATGGAATGTAAAGCTGCAATGCTTAAAGCTAAAGTGCCTACAGTACCGGGAAGTCCTGGTCTTGTGAAGGATGTTGAAGAAGCAACAAAAATTGCAAACGAAATTGGGTATCCAGTTTTACTAAAATCTGTCTTTGGGGGAGGTGGACGTGGGATCCGACTAGTAAATAATGATAAAGAACTCAAAGAAGGGTTTGAAACAGTTACCTCTGAATCAATTTCTGCAGTTGGAAAATCCGCGATTATAGTTGAAAAATTTTTAGAGAAAACTAGACACATAGAATACCAAATGTGTAGAGACAAACATGGTAATGCAGTACATATCTTTGAAAGAGAATGCTCAATCCAACGGCGTAATCAGAAATTAATTGAACAAACTCCATCACCTGTAGTAGATGCCGAAACTAGAGAACGAATTGGTGAATTAGTTGTCAAGGCTGCAGAGGCAGTTGATTATACTAATCTTGGCACTGCTGAATTCCTACGTGCAGATAACGGAGATTTCTATTTTATTGAAATTAATGCAAGACTCCAAGTCGAACATCCTATCAGTGAGATGGTTTCAGGATTAGACTTTGTTAAATTACAAATCGATATCGCAAATGGTGAACCATTACCATTCAAACAGTCTGATCTTAAAATGAATGGATATGCAATAGAATGTAGAATTAATGCAGAGGATACATTTTTGGAATTTGCACCATCCACCGGTCCTGTACCTGATGTAACGATTCCTTCAGGCCCTAGTGTGAGATGCGATACTTATCTTTATCCTGGCTGTACTGTTTCCCCATTTTATGATTCCCTTATGGCTAAACTTTGTACATGGGGACAAACATTTGAAGAATCAAGAACAAGAATGCTCAATGCATTAAATGACATGTACGTTCAAGGGGTAGAAACTTCCATTCCTCTATACAAAACCATTCTTCAAACCGAAGAATACAAAAATGGAGAACTTTCAACTGATTTCTTAAAACGATTTAACATTATTGAAAAATTAAAAGAAGACTTGAAAAAAGAAAAAATTGAAAAAAGTGACGCCGCTTTGGCTGCAGCAATAATGCATTCAGAATACTTTAAGAGCCGTGTACAAGGGTCTACATCTAATAATTCAAATTGGAAAAATAAACTGGATTGATGAATAATGGATTATAAAATACAAGATATTGAAAACGCATTTGTCGGAGAAATCACTGAAAATCTTGGAAACAATGAATACATAATTCAAATCAATGGAAAGGATAATCAAATCAAAATACTAACTATGGATACAAAAGGAATTGAATTCTTACTTAATCAAAAATACCATAAAGCAAAATATCTAGAAAATAGCACTAATGAAATTAATTTAGTTATTGATAATGTTCCAGTTATCATAAATCAACATACAAACTTTGATGAAATCGTTTTCAAAAATTCTGGCGGTGCAGGACCTGGTGCAGGTAAATTAGCATTAAACAGCCAAATTCCGGGGAAGGTTGTATCCATTGCAGTTCAAGAAGGTGATTCTGTAAATCAAGGAGATGTTGTTTGTACTTTAGAATCTATGAAAATGCAAGTTGCCGTAAAGGCTCACAAAGCAGGGACAATAAAATCCATCAAAATTAAAGACGGTGCCAGCGTAGCTAAAGGCGACGTAATAGCTGAAATAGAATAAAAAAATAAATAAAATTTCTTATTTTAGAGCGTCTTTGATCTCGTCATAATTTGGTTCTTTCAGAGGATCATCAGAAACCCATTTGTAACCAATTTTTCCATCCTCCATTATAACAAACACTGAACGTTTTGCAGCATTGTAATCTTTAATGTGTAACAAATCTTTCATTAACACATCATAATCACGGATTGTTTTACTGTTGTAATCTCCTAATAATGGAAATTTGAAGTTGTGTTTTTCTGCAAAAGCCTTGTTTGCAAAAGGACCGTCATTACTTATTGCGATCACCTGGGCATTAAGATTTGACAACTCATCCCAAGAGTCTCTAAATGTGCATAATTCATTTTCACATACAGGAGAACTTGCAGCAACAAAAAATGACATTACTATTTTTTTCCCTTTAAATTCATCCAAAGTCCGCATTTTAAGCTCGGTATCTGGAAGCTCAAAGTTAGGAGCCATATCTCCAATATTCAATGACATGATCGCTTTTGGCCTTTTTATACAAAAACTTGGGTTCAAAGCTAAATTGGTCGGGGAATTAGCGGGCAATTATAGTACCGTGGTGTTAATGTTTGGCTTTGCCGTAGCAGCCATGGCCCCCGCATTAGTAATTTCCAGAATGGTCTCTCCCAGAAAACGAAGTAATCCTGTAAAATTTTTACCGATGGAATGTGGACAAGTCCCTTCAGGAGAAGGACGAACTCATTTCATGATGCAATATTATGCTTACATCTTGATGTTTGTTGTATTTGATGTAGTTGCCATTTTCCTTTATGCTTGGGGAAGTACTATTTTGTACCTTCCAAAAGAAGCCACACTACCCATAATCGGATTTCTCGCAATCATATTTGCTGCCATGGCCTTTGCATTACACCAATCAGGGAGGAGAGATATTTGGTAATTATTTATACAAATCAAATTTACTATCGTGAGGGATTGAATTGATAAAAGATCTAGTTACTCCACAAAATGCAAATGTGTTTGTTGGAAAACTTGGTGATATTTTAGAAAAAGCAATTGACAAGCCTTTAGGTTATGCAATCAATTGGGGAAGAATTTGGTCCCTTTGGCCCGTACACATTGAAACAGCTTGTTGCAGTGTTGAATTTGGAGCGGCATCCAGTCCAAGATATGACGTTGAACGATTTGGCATCATTGAAGCATTTGGATCACTAAGACAATGTGATCTCGTTGTAGTTCAAGGAACCATAACCCGAAAAATGGCACCACGTTTACGTTTAGTTTATGATCAAATGCCAGAACCAAAATATGTTATTGCAATGGGAGCTTGCGCCATTACCGGTGGGTTGTATTTTGATTCATACAATGTACTTCCCGGGATAGATGGTGTGTTACCCGTAGATGTGTATGTTCCAGGTTGTCCACCTAGACCTGAAACTCTTATTCAAGGATGTATGTTACTGCAAGAAAAAATCAAGAGGATGAAGGCTAGGAAGTTTGTATAATGAGTTCCGATTCAG
>JARRMG010000086.1:0-3794 GCA_037386265.1 Nitrosopumilaceae archaeon | reverse complement strand
GTCACCGTTAGAAGTTTTACAGTATAGAGTTTCATATCAATCCCTCAGAAATGTAATGGAATAAGTCTATCGATCCTCCATTGTGTACAATAGATGACACCATGAACATTATTGGTAGTAAGACGATGATGTTGTAAGGAAATGTTATTCCCAGTGCAGATGTGATGTAGAGACTTGGTTTTGCTTGTGGAATTGCATGACGTAAAACCGCAGGGGCTGCAATAAATGATGCACTGGCAAGAAGCAATCCAAACATAACTGAACCTCCCAGACTTAATCCCAAGGCAGTGGCAACTAGAACTCCTATTACTCCATTAAATGTAGGCATTATTATAGAAAATGAGATTAAAAACACGCCTACTTTTTTGATGTCATCGAGTCTTTGTCCTGCAATTATTCCCATTTCAATTAGAAAAATTACAATTGCTCCAGTAAACAATTCGTCAAAAACAATGCTAATAGAACCGAATCCCTCTTCCCCTATGATGTAGCCAATAATAATACTTCCAAGAAGAATTACAATTGCTTTTCCAGTTATTGATTCATGTAAAACTTGTTTAAGATTTGATTTTGTTTCAGTTACGCCCATTTCAAATTCTGATTCGGATGAATCGATTTCTCCTAGAGATTTCTTTTTGTTTTTAATCTGCTTTGATACTGCCATGTTTGTGAGGAAAATTGCTAAAATGAATGCAACTGGTTCTAATACTGCAAGAATTGCGGCCAGATATCCTTCGGATGTCACTCCTTGATTTTTGAGAAATGACAAGCCAACTGAAAACGTTACGGCACCTACTGCACCATAAGTTGATGCAAGCGCATAAGAATCAAAGAGATTGAATTTGCCAAGGCGTCTTAAAATT
This sequence comes from Nitrosopumilaceae archaeon, assembly GCA_037386265.1. Taxonomy (GTDB): domain Archaea; phylum Thermoproteota; class Nitrososphaeria; order Nitrososphaerales; family Nitrosopumilaceae; genus Nitrosomaritimum. The sequence continues at coordinate 2,931 of JARRMG010000086.1, read as the reverse complement.
TGATAGTGGTTTAGAGTAAACAACAAGGACAGTCCAATTGCCACCATCATTGGAATAAGCATGGTTTCAAACCCAGTATTTCTCATCTCAATTCCCCCATGCAGTCCAATTGCTGCAAGTAGGTATATTGGCAAAAATTCAGAAATTGCATCAGGAATTTTCAAATCAGATTTTATTCGCGCAGCAATTATTCCAAAAAGGAAAAACAAAACTATTGGTGTTAAAAGATTAGATTGAATTAGTTCTAGAATATCCATTTAATGATTCAAGCAAAAATGTGTTGAATAAAAATCAAGATGTTTGAGAAATCTCAAACAAACAACCCAATCACAAAAGTAAATGCGATTCCAAAGGCAGCAGCACCAGGGATTGTAATTATCCAGGCATAAACGATTTGTTTTCCTATATTCCATCTCACTGCTCTTTTTCGTCTTGCAGCACCAGCTCCCATGATTGAGCCCGTTATTGCATGGGTCGTACTTGCAGGAATTCCTAGATATGCAAATATGGCCAACATCAAACCACCCCCCGTTTCAGCACAAAATCCTTGATATGGTCGTAATCTAGCTACTTTGACACCTAGGGTTTTGATGACTTTATACCCTCCAAAGAATGTTCCAAGGCCCATCGCAGTGGCTGCAGCAAAAATTACCCAGATTGGCATTTCAATTTCAGGAATTAATCCTGCAGAGAATAAAATTAGAACTATAATTCCCATGGTTTTTTGTCCATCATTTGCTCCATGGGTTAATGCAAACCAAGCTGATGAAATAATTTGTAATCGTCCAAATGACTTGTTGACAATTGCAGGTCGTCTACTTGCAAATACTGTGATTATTAATCCTGTAAGCAGTATTCCAAAAATAATTCCACCTATAGGAGCTATAACAATTCCAGCAAAAACTTTGGTTAGTCCGCCATAAACGAGTTTTTCAAAACCTAGCCCTGCAATTCCTGCACCCATAATACCACCTACTAATGAATGACTGTTAGAAATTGGCAGTCCAAAATAAGTACAAATTGTACTCCATGTTATTGCTCCTGCCAAACCACCAATTATCATATAGATTGTAATATCATCTGGGCTGACAATTCCCTTTGCGATAGTTGTTGCTACTGCCACACCAAAAATAAAGGGACCAACAAAATTTGCTATTGCAGATAAAGAAACGGCGTGAAGAGGTTTTAACACACGAGTTCCAATTACAGTTGCGACAGAGTTTGCCGAATCATTAAATCCGTTAACAAAATCAAAGATTAATGCAACTATTATTGCTCCAATCGCTATTTCTATCATAATAATTTCCTAAGTGTATTTTAGGACAATGTCTTCAATGACATCTGCAACATCTACACATCTATCTGATGCAGTTTCAATTGATTCGTAGATGTCTTTTAGTTTAATGATATGAATAGCATCTTGGCTTTTGAAAAGATCTTTTATTGCTTCTCTATACAGATCATCTACTTTATGCTCAATATCACTTGTGTTTCTGCAATGATTTATCATATCTTGAGGGTTTTTGATTTTTTGGAGTTTTGAAATCATGTATTGTACCTCTTTTGTTGCTTTGACTAATTCTTCTACCATCATTCTTGAAAATGGAGGAGGACTTTTGATTTGATAACTATACAAACGAGAGGCAATACCATCCATAAAGTCAATTACATCATCAACTTTTGAGGCTATTCTTTGCATGTCCTCCCTGTCAAGCGGAGTGATGAAGGTCTTGTTTAGCTCTGAAAAGATATCACGCGTAAGAACATCCCCTTCGGTTTCGAGCTTGCGAACCTTTTCCATTTTTTCGGTATTTTCCAAATCATCAAGCAATACCAATAATGCTTCAGATGTTTCTACCGCTTTTATTGCCAGATCGTCTAGAATTTTTAAGAGTTGTTTTTCATTTGATTTTACCCAAGATAGCCATTGTCCCATGAATTTTTCAAAAGTTCATTGTCATTAATGTTTATAGAATTAAAACCGATCATGGCGATCAGAACATAATATTGAATATTAGAAGGGTTTGTTGACTTCTCGAGTAAAGACATAGCTTGCAAGGCCCACCATAATTAAAACAAATACACAGATAACACCAATGCTAAGAAAGGCAGATACTCCACCTTCCGAAACACCAGTCATCATCTCTCTGACCAAAAGAACGGTGTAAGTGACAGGATTGAGTTTTGCTACAGATGCAAGCCAATCAGGTAGTAACTCAAGAGGAAACAAAGCAGGACTGAGCATAAACAGAGGCATTCCCAGAAAATTAATCAGACCCCAAAATGTTTCCTGAGATTTTGCAGTAGCAGCGATCATTACAGAGATTCCAGAAAATCCCAAAGAAAATAAAATTACAATTGCCATAATTGGTGCAATCATAATTGGGTTTGGAAACGACACCCCTATTGCAAGAGCAATTCCTAAAATCAAACTAGCCTGCATGGCCGCAATCAAGGATATTGCAGACATTTTTCCCAAGGCAATTGCCGACCTAGAGATAGGAGAGGTCAAGGCTTTATTCATAAACCCATACCTTCTATCCCATAGAGTGTTTACACCCCCAAAAATGCTTGTAAAGATTGCAGTAAGAATGATAACACCTGGGGCCATAAATTCGATGTATTGACCTTCAAATCCAACAGATTGAATCAACGGTTGAGTTCCAGAAAAAGTATTACCAATAACAATGATCCAAATAGCTGGTTGGATTAATCTAATCAAAACGCCACTTCTAGATTTCTTATAGCGTTTTAGCTCACGCCAAAAAATGGTATAGGTATCGTACATCAAAGAATTCATGCACGTAACCTCTTCATCTTTGCATGTTCCTTTCTTCGATTAAATCCACCTTCTTCTTCTCTTATTTCATGGCCGGTGTATGAAATGAAAACATCATCGAGTGTTGGCTGAGTCAATGAAATTGAAAACAG
>JARRMG010000085.1:0-3798 GCA_037386265.1 Nitrosopumilaceae archaeon | reverse complement strand
CTTAACTCTATGCTCAGGCTGTCCAATCAATGGGGTCCACTGCCATCCAAGATGCTTTAGATATGTGTAAAAGGTATTAGAATTTTAGAATATGCTGGATTTAATCCAATAATTATTGAAAGTGTTGGAGCAGGACAAACAGAAGTTGAAATTTCAAATATTGCAGACATTACAGTTGTTGTTTTTAACCCTCATACCGGAGACAGGATTCAAACAATCAAAGCCGGGTTAACTGAAATTGGAGATATCTATCTTGTAAACAAAAGTGATTTGGATGGTACAAACCAACTATTTGATGCAGTAAGGGACTTTATTGGTGCCTCTGAGAGAAATCCTGTCATCCTTAAGACCTCTGTTAAGAAAAATTCAGGAATTTCTCAATTTGCAAAGATTCTCAAGGAAATGATGGCTGAAAAAAGAAAATCTAAAAAAGAAAAAGACAAAGAAAGACTTGAGACTGAACTTAAGGATATTGTTTTAAATAACATTAAAGAAAAGATGGATGAATTGCTTGATTCAGATAAAACATTTTCGAAATATCTAAAAAAGCTACAAACAAAAGATATTGATCCCTTTGAAGCAGCAGATAAAATTACAAAATCTCTAATAAAGTGAGGAAAATGGTAACAAAAAAATCAAAATCAAAAGAACCTGAAAAAAAGATTTTTACTGATTCAAATTTTTCCGTAAAACGAATTTATCAAAAATCTTCTAAAAAAAGACCTGTTGAAGATGCAGGAAAATACCCCTTTACACGAGGAATTCATCCTGGCATGTATCGAGATAGGTTCTGGACAATGCGTCAGTATTCTGGTTTTGGCGATGCAAAACTAACCAATGAGCGATTCAAATTCATGCTAGAAAAAGGACAGACTGGACTCAGCATGGCCTTTGATCTTCCAACTCAGATTGGATATGATCCTGATTCCCCACAAGCCGAAGGAGAAGTTGGAAAAGTAGGTGTATCTATTGCATCCCTAAAAGACATGATGATTGCATTTGATGGTATTCCTTTAGGGAAGGTTAGTTCATCTATGACGATAAATTCCACTGCGTCAACTTTACTTGCATTTTACATTGCCGTTGGAGAGTCTCAAGGATTCAAAAGTGAACAACTAAGGGGTACCACTCAAAATGATATCTTAAAAGAATACATTGCAAGAAATACCTACATCTATCCTCCTGAACCATCAATGAGATTAATTGGTGACATGATTGGATATTGTGCCGAAAAAGTCCCCTCTTGGTATCCTGTATCAATTTCAGGGTATCACATGCGAGAAGCTGGATGTACTGCAACACAAGAGGTTGCATTCACTCTTGCAAACGCAATTGCGTATATTCAGACATGTATAGACAGAGGGCTCAAAATAGATGACTTTGCACCACGTCTTTCATTCTTCTTCTGCTGTACTATAGAATTCTTTGAAGAGGTGGCAAAGTTTAGGGTTGCAAGAAAAGTCTATGCAAAAATACTCAAAGAAATGTTTCATGCAAAAAACCCTCGTTCCATGCAATTAAAATTCCACACTCAAACAAGCGGAGAGTCATTAACTGCTCAGCAACCTGACAACAACATTGTTCGGGTTGCAATTCAAACAATGGCAGCCGTGCTAGGTGGTACTCAATCACTTCACACAAATTCTAGAGATGAAGCTTTGGCACTCCCTACCCAAGAATCCGCAAAAATAGCTCTGAGGACTCAGCAAATTGTTGCCCATGAAAGTGGTGTCACAAAGACTGCAGATCCAATGGCGGGCTCTTACTATCTGGAGGAGCTATGCGACCAAATTGAGGACGGTGTTTGGAAATATCTCAAAAAAATACAAAAAATGGGTGGTTCTGTCAAAGCAATTGAAAAGGGCTTTTTCCAATCTGAAATAAGGCAAAACGCATATCGCCTTAAAAAAGAAACCGATGAAGGTGATAGAATTATTGTTGGTGTCAACAAGTATGCCGAACAAGAAGAGCAGCCAGAACTTTTGAGAATAGATGACAGAATTGAAATTCAACAAAAAAAGGCACTTAAAAAATTAAGATCATCAAGGGATAAAAAGAAAGTTGAAAAGGCACTTTCTGCAATGAAGAGCGCTGCAGAAACTGATGAAAATCTGATGCCTTACATTATCACTTCAGCTAAAGCATATGCCACAACTGGGGAGATTAGTAATACATTCAGAGAAGTTTTTGGGGAATATCGTCCAAAAGAAGTATTCTGACTTTATTATTTTTAATTAAATTATGGCATCCATATGGATGCTGGTTCTAGATTCTGTTTGAAATCCTCTGGTTTAATTTCTTCTGTACATTTTTTCATGTTCTTTTCAGACAGGCATTCACTCAGAGCTTCGGTGTACATCTTTTCTTGATTTACCTAGAAAGCGGATTCTTTCTCAATTATTCTATTTGGATTGGAACCCATCAAATAATACTTGTATTCTGTGGTTTCAAAATCAAGTAAGAGGTTAGAAAATAATGCCTTTTTCACAGACAATACATCCTCCAAAAACCATTGTTCTTCAAATCCTCCAACATTGTGGGCAACCACTATCATATCTGCATTCTCAAATTCCTTTACTACCTTGAATTGAATTGAAAGCACCTTAGTTGATGAACCCCAATGGGTCATAATAGAGTGAATATCTTCAAAATACCCTCCATTATTGACAAGTTGCTTGTGTCCTACTGCTCTTATGATCTTTATTGGCGCATTTTCTGTTCTCTGAGATGAGGTTCCTTCAGGGAAAACGTACACTTCAATTCCAGCTGGAGGAAGTTTCCCTTTTTGATTTGGCAACTCTATTGTGAGATTAACCACCTCTCCTAGCGTTAGCATCTTTTTGTTATTGTTTCCATCAAGCTTTATTGATTCAGAATTTGAAATTTTAGAAAATCCATTTGGATATGCCTTGACGATTTTTACTACTTCCTCATCATCTATGTGGTTATATGACATGTTGTAACCCATAATTCCAGGCGCCTCTTGTAACACTCCATCGGTTTTAGGGTGATTCAAGCTCAACGAATGCCCTATCTCGTGCATGGTGATTCTCTCTATCATTTGTGAATCAAATTGTTCGTGTTTACCATTTTTTATTATGTCTTGAAATTTTTCAATTGTCATATTGTCCCAAAAACCATCATCTTCTTCGGCCATCTTTAGGAGGGTGCTCTGATAATCATCTGTGTATATGGTCACATTTGCAACCGGCGTTTGTGGATGACTAAAACCTGCAACTCCGGACAATTGGAAAAATGTAGGATCTGGTGTATCGTAATAGTTGACATACCCATCACAAATTGATTCATCATTTGGATATACGTGCATGGTCATGTCCCAAACCTCAGAATTTTGGGTAACTTCGACAATTTTATCATGCCACTTTTGGACTGCATTGACTGCTATATCGTTGAACAGAGGATTTTCTTTGTTATCTGTAATACAATAATCTACTACAGTGTCATTGAATACAAGTAATCTGTTTCCTGTATATTTTTGAAAATCAATGTATTCACTCTTTTGTTTGGTAATATCTGTACTGGCAAAAACTGGATTATCTGCTAAAACTCCAAATGATACAAAAAATAAAATTACAATGAACGGAATAATTTCCAATTTTTTCCTTTTGTTAGAATCGAGATTTTTTGTCACTAAAAAAATTCACAAAAAAATAATGTTAAACTCACGTGTGTCATAGGCAGTACAAACAAAATTAGAGTTGTTCGATTTGAACAAAATTAAAATTATGCAAAAAACCATTTTGTATTAAAAAATTTTAATTCATCTAGGCAAATCTG
>JARRMG010000084.1:0-4466 GCA_037386265.1 Nitrosopumilaceae archaeon | reverse complement strand
GGACGCCATCCGGGTTGACGCCGACACGCAATGATCGGTCGTCAGCCCCACAATCACCAAAGATGAAATTTCTCAAGTAAAAATTCAACAGATCTCAAGAGATTTGGTAAAAGACAAAATTGAATCGCAGGCACGCCGAAAGGCCTTTCTGAATAGTATCATTAACAATAATAAGATTAAACAGTTAATAAAAGACGGACAAACCAAAAAGATTGAAAATCATATCTTTACGATATTGAGGGATTGGGAATGAATCAGAACATAATTAATGCACGTGTAACTTTTCGAAACTCTCCAATTCACATTTTAGAAAAATTTACCATAAGAGATGTAGAAAGTGCTTACCCTCAATTCAAAGAACATTCAGGACTTGACGAGTGTGTAATAATTCAAACATGTAATAGAATAGAGTTGTTTGGCAAAACAAAAAATTATGATCAAGAAAAAATCAAAAAAACGTGGGCATCACTTGCAGGATTGGACGAAGAAATATTTGATGAGAATTTGGAAGTTGAAGAGAATGAAAAAGCATTTCACCACTTGCTAAAGCTCACATCGGGGTTAGATTCCATGGTTGTTGGAGAAGAGCAAATACTGGGACAAATAAAAAATTCAATTACATCTGCACGGAAAACTAAAGCATCAGGCCAGCATCTTAACACCTTGTTTGACAAGGCCATTCGTATTGGTACCAGAATAAGAAATTCCAGTGGAATTAGTCAAGGAGGAATATCGGTTGGATCAATGGCAGTAAAATTAGCTGAAGAAAATATTGATGAGTTAAAATTTAAAAAAATTCTACTAATTGGTACAGGAGAAGTATCCACCCTAGTTGCAAAATCTCTTCAGAGGAGAGGTTATGATTTTACAGTTACTAGTAGGACTTTAGAAAGATCTCAGGCATTTTGTGAAACAATGGGGGGGAGCCCCATAAAATTTGAGGAGGTATTATCTGGATTTGGAAATTATGATGTATTGTTTGTTGCAACAACTGCTCCCTATTTTCTAGTAACCTTTGATAGAATAACTGATGCTGTTAAAAAAAGGAAAAATGGAATGATGATCTTAGATTTATCAAATCCAAGAACTGTGGATGAAAGAGTAGCTACAATCGGAGGTGTAAAACTGATGAATCTAGATCAAATAGCAGAAATGGTTGAAAAAAACATGAAAGCCAGATTAAACAAGGTGAAAACAGTTGAAAATATAATTAATGAAGAAGTATCCATACTAGAGGCTTCAATGAAAAGATTAGACGCAGAACCATTGGTAAAAGGCGTATTCAAGAACATAGATTCACTGCGCCAGAAAGAATTGAAAAAAGCTCTGTCCATGCTTGATGAGAAAGACGAAAAGAAGATCAAGATAATAGAAGAGCTAACAAAGGCAGTTGTAGAAAGTATAGTATCTACGCCTATGAATAATATACGAAAAGCAACGGAACAGGGAGAGCCGGATTTGTTGGAAATTGCAAGTAAATTATTTGACTACAAAAACGAGCAAGAATAGACTAGGATTATATTTTACTCGTAACGAATTTTGATATGTCATTTCCTACAAGGCGTCTACGTAGATTAAGAACCACCCCCAAAATGAGGGAGCTTTTACAAGAAACTAATTTGAGTACACGAGATTTAATTTGCCCAGTTTTTGTTCAAGAAGATCTAAAATCAAGGGTCAAAGTAGAATCCATGTCTGAAATTGAAAGATTGCCTTTAGATGATCTTAATGACGAAGTAGGAACCATCTCTGATTTGAACATCCCAGCAATAATGCTTTTTGGAATTCCAACAAAGAAAGATGAGGCAGGAAGTTCTGCATTTGATGAGAATGGGATTGTTCAAAAATCCATCTCTCAAATAAGAAAGAATTTTGGAGACAAAATAGTCATTATGGCAGATGTTTGTCTTTGTCAATACACATCTGCTGGTCATTGTGGAATTATTCACGGAGACAAAATTGATAACGATACCAGTATTGAAACACTTTCAAAGATTGCAGTAAGTCAAGCAAAAGCTGGAGTAGACACTGTTTCACCATCTGCAATGATGGACGGTCAAGTAGCAGCTATAAGAAGAGCCCTTGACGAAGAAGGATATACAGATGTATCAATAATGTCTCATTCTGCAAAACATCGTTCTTCATTTTATTCACCATTTAGAGATGCAGCAGAATGTGCCCCAAAATTTGGAGATAGAAAGACCTACCAGGTACCATATACAAATGCCAGAGAGGCATTGATGGAGGTTGAAACGGACATCAATGAAGGAGTAGATATCGTAATGATAAAACCAGCTTTATCTTATTTAGATCTGATTTCTGAAACAAGAAGAAGGTTCAATGTTCCAGTTGCAGCGTATAGCGTATCAGGAGAATATGCACTAGTAAAAGGAGCTGCAAAACAAGGATGGATTAATGAAAATGATATTACCTCAGAGATTCTTTATTCTATTAAGAGGGCAGGAGCAGACATGATAGTAACATATTTTGCAAAATCTGCAGCCAAGTTTCTTCAAGAATCATGAGAAATGATGAGCGATTTGAAATAGAACGAGCCTTTGATTTGCTCCCACATGTTGTGGGTTCTAGTTGGGCAGTTGTTTGGTTCAGATTAAATAAAATCAAAAAGCCTACAAGAGAAGAATACAGAGAAACGGTCTTAGATTATCTTAAAATGATAGAGCCTGTTTTTGAGGCATTTCCACAAGATATTAATTTTGAAGAAATGAGAAAGTATGTTGAATCTAGAAAAAAAGAAGAATATCAAAAAATTATCAAAGGATTAAACCCAGAGGTGGAGAAAAGGTACGATAGGTATGTCGATTATGGCTAAAAACTATTGAACAATAGCTGCCTTTGATTTTGGTTTTACCACAAACCTATACGTAATCAAAATTCCTAAAAATTCTGCATATTCTACAAACCCTACCGTGTAAAAGTGTAGTAACCATCCATCCATTGCAGCATCAAATGATGCAATTACTGCACTCATTTGAGGAAAGGCAGTGACAAAGGCTAAAGGAGCTGTTGCCAAACCATAAAGCCAGTCATCTGTATCCCATTCGCTTGTTTGTGATATTATTTTTTCAGGATTGTCAATTTCTTGACTTAACAGAAATTGATCCTTCATTTCTCCATATATGGAATTGCCTTGGTTAATGGCAAAAATCATTGTTCCCAATAGAACAAGTACAAATACCGATTCAGCGTAAACTAGAATTTTTCTTTTCCCTCTTAGTAATTTTTCAATTTGTCTCTCAAACATTCTTCCGAATGCTCCCAGTTTTTTCTTTTTAGCAAGTATTAGGATTCCAATAGAAATTGCAGTTATTATCCCAAAGGATCCAAACCAATTATCAGAAACATAAGTAACAAAGAGTAATCTTGCAGGTAACAATGCACCCGTCATCACTGCAAAAACTATGATAGTTTCATAGACATCTTTCAAGATTAATCTACATTCCAGCCAAATTGACCCATAAATTCAGGGAAGCAAATATTACATTTAAGGAAAGTTTGATCTTTCAGATAGTGCCAACATCAAATCAAGTGCTAATTCAAAACATTACAACTCTTTTTTTAAATCTGACAAGAAATTTTTCAAAACCATTGTTCTTCGTTTTGCTTCAGATTTACCAGATTTTGTATTCATCAAGGATTCTAGTAATAGTAATTTTTTGTAAAAATGATCCAATGTCCATTTTTGGTCATCAGAACTCCTTTTTTTGCAAAAAGGATCCTCTGGATTGTAAAACGATCTTTTCTCCGAACCAGCAACGGCAAATACTCTTGCAATTCCAATTGCCCCTATCGCATCAAAAACTGTGATCTCTTATGGCCTCAGAAATTATCTGGATCTCATCTCTTGTAAAATCATATTTTTTTAAAATTTTCTTGGAAGCCTCAGCGCTTTTAATCGAAGATAGTTTAGAGCGTTTATCGGATTTTGGAAATGAAATGATATCATGAAGAAGTACGGCACAAAGAACTAGTTTTGGATTGACTTTTTCATTTTTACAGATTTTTTGTGCATTTTTGTACACTCTCATAATATGATCAAAGTCATGTGCTGAATCATTTGAAATTTTCAATTTTATTTCATTTTTCAAAGAATCAATAACATTCAATTTAAAACCTCCATAGTTTGGGTTTTACAAATTTTATCTTTCTTTGAGTAATTAAAAGAGACCAATTAATTGAGGCAAAAAATAGTAACGCACCAATTCCCACAACATCAACAAGCAAAATTCCAGTTAATCGATCTTCAAATATTTCTAAAAATGGTTTTAAAACAGCATCACCGAAATATATCATAACAACATATGACAAAACCCTTCCAAACCAAAATCCTATGTAGATACCCAAGCTTTTTGCCCTCATAAGACCATAAGCAATAAAGAGCATATTGCTTGGAAGAGGAGTCGCTCCAAAAAGAAATGAAGCAATCACATATCCAAACTTTTTTT
>JARRMG010000083.1:4889-5914 GCA_037386265.1 Nitrosopumilaceae archaeon | reverse complement strand
GCTTTGTGTGCAAAAATATTTCTTCCATATGTGACTCCTTTTGCACCTGCAGAAATTGCATCTTCTGTCATTTGCAAAATATCCAAATCAGTTTTTGCTTTGGGTCCACCTGCAATTACAATTGGAACAGGAGTGCTTTTTACAATTTTAGAAAAAGAATCTATATCTCCAGTGTATACTGTTTTTACAATATCTGCCCCACACTCTGCACCGATTCTGGCGACATGGCCTACAATCTGAGGATCGTGCGGATCTTTGACATTCTCTCCCCTTGGATACATCATTGCTAATAAAGGCATATTCCATTTATGACATTGTTCAGCAGTCATTCCGAGTTGTTCTAACATTTCTGGTTCTTCTTTTCCACCAATGTTTATGTGAAGTGATACTCCATCAGCTCCAAGACGCATTGCTTCTTTAACTGTTCCCGTAAGCATTTTACGATTGGGTGACATTGATAATGCTGTGCTGCTTGAAAAATGAACTAATACTCCTGCCTTTGGAGGTCTAGGTAGTGCTTTGATAATTCCTTTGTTAATAATCACACTTGTAATGCCGTGTCCTTCACATTTGTAAATGGTTGATACCGGGTCTTCTAGACCTTCAATAGGTCCATTTGAAATACCATGGTCCATTGGAATGCACAACATCATTCCTTTCCTCATAATTCGATTAAGTCTAAGTGGTTGTCCCGAGACCATGGATGAATCTGTTTTTGTGCCCTACTTAAAAATAACGTGAATCTTTGAAATTTTTTTCTTTAATTTTTGAGCACGAATAAGTCATATTGTCTAGTAATTTTCATCACTTTTTTCTATATAGGATTAAATAGAATTCGAAGAGTAAGGTGGACAAGTTAATTGAGTCAAACTACAGAACAACTTTATCAAAGTGACATTGGTGATATTCTAGAAAATTCTCTAAAGGGAATCAGGCCGGAACCAAAGGACTGTCTAAGGTTACTAGAATCAGATGATGTTTATTTGATGGGTCTTGTCTCGGGTCATTTAACCCAACAAAAATTT
>JARRMG010000083.1:0-4828 GCA_037386265.1 Nitrosopumilaceae archaeon | reverse complement strand
TTACTGATTGCAAGTTTTGTGCTTTTTACAGGTCTCCTGGTGCAGATGACTCTTACACATTAACCCTTGAACAGATTGAGGCTCGAGTAAAATCTGCATGGGACATGTTCAAAATTAGACAGGTTCTCATCCAAGGGGGACACAATCCAAATTTAAAAATCGAATATTATGAAGACGCCTTTAAAATGATAAGAGAAAAGTTTCCAAAGGTTGGCGTTCATGCACTTTCGACATCTGAAATAGATATGATTTCTAGAGTAGAAAAATCCTCCACAAAAGAAATTTTGTCAAGATTGAAAGATGCTGGTCTTCAATCTATTCCTGGTGCTGGTGCTGAAATTTTGGTAGATTCTGTTAAAGATATCATTAGTCCAAAGAAAATTTCAAGCGCTGATTGGATTAGAATAATGGATGAGGCCCACTCTTTAGGAATTCCTGGTTCTGCAACAATGATGTATGGACATGTTGAAAACAATCAAGATATAGTTGATCATTTTTTCAAAATTGTACAATTACAAGAAAAGACCAAAGGCTTTATGGCATTTATTCCATGGAACTTTGAGCCAAACAATACACTAATGCAACAAGAAGGAATTGTAGAGCATGGATCTGGAGGTATTCGATTACTAAAAATGATTGCAATTTCCAGACTTATTTTTGATGGATTAATTCCTCATATACAATCATCATGGCTTACCAACGGAGTAGGAATGGCGCAATTAGCCCTGCAATATGGTGCTGATGACTTTGGTGGAACACTAATTGGCGAGGAAGTAGTTTCTTGCACTGGAGCTCGCTCGACTGAGCTTACAGGAAAAATAATTGTTGATGCAATTCATCAAATTGGATATCATGTAGAAGAGCGAGATAATTTTTACAACTCTGTATCTTTACTCTAGTCCATATCTAGACCATTTAGAGTCTACAAGATTTTTGGTTTCTGAATCGTCTCCGGAACGTCCGACATGTCTCCGGAACGATCCGTCAGACATCTCCGCTCGGGGAGCGGCAAGTCGACGTTGTTGTATCTGTTGGGGTGTTGTCGATTATAGTTGTATCACGAGCTGCATCTGCTCTTGTGGTGATTGCCCAAATCACCTCATTGATATCATGAACGTTAATGTCATCATCTACTACAACGAACATTTTGGTAAGCGACAACTGCCCCATTCCCCATAATCCCATCATTACTTTTTTTGCTTGACCGGGGTATCTTTTTTTGATGGATATTATTGCAAAACCTTGAAACCATCCAGCAGCAGGCATCGAAAAGTCCACCACTTCTGGATGAAACATGCGAATCAAAGGCAAAAAAGATCTTTCAATCACCTTTCCAATGTATGCATCCTCCAGGATTGGTTTTCCTACCACAGTTGTCACGTAAATCGGATCTTTTCTTCTCATGATTCCCGTTAATGTAAACGTAGGATATGGTTCTACTGGAGTATAGTATCCTGTATGATCTCCAAACGGTCCTTCGTCTCTGATATCTGATGGATCTACAAATCCTTCCAAAACAATCTCTGCATTAGAAGGAACTTCCAAATCAATTGTTTTGCATTTTACCATTTTGATTCCTTTTTTTCTTGTGATGCCTGCAAACAAATATTTGTCAAGTCCTTCTGGAACTGGGGCAATTGATGAGAAAACAGTTGCAGGATCTCCTCCAATAATTATTGCAGTTGGAATCTTCTCTCCTTTGGTTTTTGAAATGTCAGAGTGATGTGCTCCTCTTTTGTGTTTTTGCCAGTGCATTAATGCATGTGTGTCGTCAATGATTTGCATTCTATAGACTCCAAGATTTCTTACACCGGTTTCGGGGTGATTTGTTGCAACTAATCCTAGTGTGATGAATCTGCCTGCATCTTCTGGCCATGATTTTAAAACCGGCAAGTCTGCAAATGATGCCGTACTTGATGTAATTTCTGTAACCGGACCGTTGCTCTCAAGTTTTGGAAAAGACTCTGTCATTTTTGAGAGTTCTGGTAATTTTTTTATTTTATTAAAAATCCCTGATGGGATATCCATCTTTGTCATGTCTACTATTCTCTGACCAATCTCTGTAAAGTCTGTCATCTCCAAACCGATCTCTAATCTTTTCATAGAACCAAAGGCGTTTGCTAAAATGGGCATCTCGAAATCTTTTACATTTTCAAACAAAATTGCAGGACCATTAGAATACATTTGTCTCCTCATGATTTCTGCAATTTCTAACTCTGGATCAACTTCTGTCTTTACTCTTTTTAATTCGTCATTCTTTTCTAACTCCTTTATGAAATCATGAATGTCTTCTATTGTCACAATTTTTCTCAAGTTAGAACAAGTATAAGCTTAACTAGATTTGTGTAAACGACTGTTTTTTTGAAATTAATTCGACAAAGGTCTTTTAATTCACTTCGTTTATTGATAATTATTGGGTGAAGACAAATGTGCTGTTTGTAAGGGAAATGGAACTATAGAACTACTTGGGTCTGATTGTCCATTTTGCAATGGGACAGGCGAGCAAAACAAACCTGCAAAGGCATACCTTGATTCACACATATGTCAGTGTATCTTCCTTGATAGAAAACGATGCCCTTTATGTGGAAAAAGTTGTCATCATGATACTCCAAACAAACCTAAAATTTTACTGAGTCCTGAATAACAGATTCTATGGAACAGGTGGCAACTCGTTTTTCTTTTCATGGCCGCCAGAGCCAAATTTACAGTAGAAACATAATTCTGATTCCATGTACTTTAACTGTTCAATTTTGATTGCTCCAAGCTTTAGTGCAATCTTTGTGAGAATTTTGTATTTCAAAGGCATTGCTGGAATTACTTCTTGCATGTATACTTTGTAATGATCTGGGCAAAATTTCAGAGTAACTTTTGAAGGCTCATTTCCGGATTCATTAATCTGCTTTGTGTAATTGATCTGTTCTCTGATGTATTCATGTTTTGGGCAAGGACAATCCTTTCCACCCGGATGCTTGTATGCTGGAGTATTTTTCCAGTCAAATCCGGGATATTCTTTTTCAAAATCGTCCATTACTTCACTAAGTCTCTTAGTGCATATAAAACTTGATCAGGTTTAGCCATGGGAATTACCCAAATGTAAATAAACCCCGGAACTTCACCCAAACTAAATGGCCGCTGCTAAAAAGCAAACTAAAAAAGATCTTGAAGACAAGATTGCAGAATTAGAAGCTAAACTAACAAAACTATCAACACAACTCGAAACAAAGCCTGCAGAACCAAAGCCAGCTGAGACAAAACCAACTCCAAAACCAGCTGAGACAAAGCCTGCAGAACCAAAACCAGCTCCAAAGCCTGCAGAAAAACCAAAGGCAACTCTTCCAAAAGGGTTTGGAGATAAACCAGCAGAAAAAGCTGAGGTTCCAAAACCAAAAGAGAAGGCAAAACAACTGCCAGCAACTTTCAATGAGGCATTAGAGGATGCATACTACACAGCACCAATGACTGACTTTCACAAGTACAGGGCGACAGTTACAGGTTATTCTCCATCACCAAACAGATGGTTTGTAAGACACACTGCACCTGTAGGAAAAGTTCCAACATCTGATTGGAATCTTCAAAAAGTCAAAGTTACTGGATACACACAACCATCAAATCAATACTTTGCAACAAGACAAAGATTGGCATATCATCCAGCAGACAAAACATTTGGTTCATTTAGTGGTACTCAAATGACTGTAGAAGGTCTAGCTACTAAAAAACAAGAAGCTCCAAAGGAAGCTCCAAAACCAGCTCCAAAACCAACAGGTACTCTACCAAAAGGATTTGAAGCAAAACCAACGCAGACACAATCACCTCCACCAAATACTGCTAGTAATGAGAACAAATCTAGAACTGAACAGCTAGAAGAATACGAAAAAGAGTATCTGCAAAGACTTGAGAAAGAAAGAATTGAACAAGAAAAAGAATACCAAGAACAATTACAACGAGAAGCAGCAGAAGCTGCAGCACAAGCTAAGGCTAGGGCAAGCTCCACCCATGGAAGTTTACCAAAGGGGTTTGAACCAAAACCGGAACCTGAACAAGCAAAAACTTCTAGAGGAACATTACCAAAAGGTTTCTAACCTTTTCACAACTTTTTATTTTAATTTAAATTAGAAAAATCTTCTAAGACTTGTTTTGAATGCCCTGCGGGTTTTACTTTGGGGTAAATTTTGAAAATTGTTCCTTTTTTGTCTACCAGAAAAGTACTTCTCATTACCCCCATGTATTCCCGTCCCATGAATTTTTTCTTTCCCCACACTCCAAATTTTTTCGAAATGTCTTTATCAATATCTGCAAGTAAAGGAAATTCAATTTTCATTTTATCACAAAATTTCTTGTGAGAATCAACATCGTCTGGGCTTACACCAATCACTTCGATTTCTTGTTTTTGAAATTTTTTATAATCTTTAGAAAATTCGTCAGCCTCTGTTGTGCATCCTGGAGTGAAATCCTTTGGATAAAAATAGATCACATGCTTTTTACCCTTAAAATCAGTTGATTTTACTTTGTTTCCATTGGCATCATTTGCCTCAAACTTTGGAACAGAATCTCCTTCAGAAATCATGTAATCTCCCTCCATGTTCTGTAATTAATTGCTTTTTGACTTGGGACATAATCCGAATCTTTTATATGGAAATTGACAGGGCTTTTGCTTGATGGTAAATCCTCGGGCATGGCTTGCCGAAGCAATTGCAACTTACGGTTTAGTATTTTTTGGTCCTCTTTCAGTGATTCTTGCAATTGCATCATTTGGTGAAGGACTAACTACGATGTCTGTTCTGTTTATTTCTCTTGGACATGGTGGTGCCATTGGTTTAATGGTATATGC
>JARRMG010000082.1:4662-8553 GCA_037386265.1 Nitrosopumilaceae archaeon | reverse complement strand
AGGGGGGTGGGTCGTCCTGCATATTGTGTGAGATAGTAATCTAATTCTTTTTTGAATTTCTTGTCGTTTTTGAATTTCAGATAATTTTCTTCTAGTTCTTGTACTGCTGGAACTAAGGTCTCTGGGATGTATTTTCCACCGAACTCTCCGAATTTTCCTGCCTTTGGATATTTCAAAATGCATTCACCAAATTTCTTACCTGTTCTTCTATGTTATTGCTTTTCATTATGCTGGAACCTATCAAAAATGCATCTGCTCCACACTTTTTTAGGTATTGGATATCCTCAGGTGTTTCAATTCCGCTCTCAGAAAGTATGGATCTTGTTTTTTCAAATCTCTCTAGAATATTTTCTGTGGTTTTAAGATCTATTTCTAACGTGTCTAGGTTCCTGTTGTTTATTCCTATCAAGTCAGCTTGTGTTTTTAGCGCATTCTCAAATTCTTGTTTAGTGTGAACTTCTACTAACACTTGAATACCTTTTTTATGGGCATAATCAATAAACTCCTCAATCTCTTTGAGATATCCTTGATCAAATAAGGACTGGATAAGTAACATGTAATCTGCTCCAATCTTTTTTGCAGCATCTATCTGAATTTTATCAATCATAATGTCTTTCATTAAAAGGGGGACATTTACTTCCTGTCTTACTTTAATGAAATATTCTGGTGAGCCATGAAACAAGTGAGGCTGGGTGAGGATTGATAGGGCCTTTGAGCCTCCAGAAATCATTTGTCTTGCTATGCTAACTGGGTCTGTCAATGTTCGTATTTTGCCTAAAGAAGGTGAGGAGAACTTGATTTCAGTGAGAAGAGTTGCATGGGTGTGAGATCTTATTATCTGCAAAAAGTCCTTACTTGATTTCTCCAAGTTGCACTCTACATCATAAACTCCATCATCAATTGCCATTTGAGAATTATTCACAAGTTTCCTCAAAATGTTTTCAGCCATTTACAACCTCCTTTAATTTTGATATGTCCCCAGTATCAGAAACAAATCTCTCAAGCAATTTGAAGGCATTACCATTCTTGATTGTTTTTAGTGCTAACTCTACTCCTTCTTCAAAGTTGTTTGCAATGTTTGCAACAATAAGCCCTCCAGCTGCATTGAGTACGGTGGTCTCTATCATTGCTTGGTTTGTCGTGTTGTTCAATACTCCTACAAATGCCTTTATTGCATCTTCTTTTGTTTTGATTTGGATATCCTTTAACGATGATTTGTGAAGACCTACTACTTCAGGATCAATTGCATTCATCAACACCTTGTCATTTCTTAAAATGCATACTCTATTTACAGAACTAGTCGAAAACTCATCCATTCCGTCATCGGAGCGAACAGTCATTATATTTTCAACACCTTTTCTTTTCATAATTAGGGGTAACCTATCAAGATACTCTATTGAGAAAACTCCAACCAGTTGGTTTTTTACTCCGGCAGGATTGGATAATGGCCCAAGAAGATTAAATGCCGTCCTCTTTGCAATTTGTTTTCGTGCAGCAGAAACATGCTTCATTGCTGGATGAAATTTTTGTGCAAACATAAAACAGATGTTGTGTTTTTCCAAAATATCTGCAACACTTGATGACTCTTGATTTAGATCGTACCCGAAATACTCAAAGATATCTGCACTCCCTGAAATGCCCGAGCTTGAGCGATTCCCATGTTTTGCAACAATTCCTCCGGCTGCAGCTACTACAAAGGATGCTGTAGTTGAGATATTGAAGGTCTGAAGCTTGTCTCCTCCAGTTCCACACATGTCAATTATGGTTCCTTGATTTTTAGGCACAACTTTGAGGGCAAATTCATTCATCTTATCGAGCATTCCTAACAATTCGTCATCTGTCTCACCTTTGTCTGCTAAATCTGAGAGGAATGATACATTTTCAGAGTCTGTGGTTTTTCCTGATAATATTTCAGTCATTACTCCATTTACCTCATCATATGTCAGGTCTGTTTTTTCTTGGAGTTTTTTTATTATATCTGAAATCATGTTCTCTCTCTCACCTGTCTGATGAAATTAGCTAGAATTTTTTTCCCATCTTCCGTCATTATAGACTCTGGATGGAATTGAACTCCTTCAATAAGATAGTCCTTGTGTCTTACTGCCATCACTTCTCCGTCATCTTGTGCAGTAGCTGTTACCTCCAGAATATCTGGTATGATTGTTTTGTCCCCCACTAGGGAATGATATCTTGTTGCTTTGAAGGGATTCTTTACTCCTTTGAATAGTTCAGATTCAGAATGTTTTACTGGACTTGTCTTTCCATGTCTGACACATCCTGCATTTGTTACTTTTCCTCCAAATGATGATATTATTCCTTGGTGTCCTAAGCATACTCCTAAGATTGGGGTGCTACTTCCCATGTCTTTTATTACTTCACTGCATACTCCAAAGTATTTTTTATTATCTGGAGTTCCAGGGCCTGGAGAAATAATGATTCCATCATAGTGTTTTTGTTTGATCTCATCTATCGTGATTTTGTCATTTCGTATGACTTCACAATCCACTCCCAGTTCACCGAGATACTGTGCAATGTTGTACACAAATGAATCGTAATTGTCTATGATAAGGAATTTCAACTTGATGCCTCCTTTAGTGCCTGTAGCATTGCCCCTGCTTTGTGCTCTGTTTCTTTGAATTCGTTTTCTGCAATAGAATCCGAAACAATTCCAGCTCCGGACTGGATAAATCCTTTATCACCATCAATGAATATGCTCCTAATGGCAATTGCAAAATCACAACACCCATTGTATGAAAAATAACCAACTGCTCCTGCGTATGGTCCTCTGGCCTCTACCTCCAACTCATCGATTATCTCCATTGCCCTTACCTTGGGCGCTCCAGATACAGTACCTGCTGGAAATACTGCCTGGAATGCATCAAACATGTCCTTTTCATGAGCCAAATTTCCCATTACATGAGTAACAATGTGCTGAACATGACTGAATCGTTTTATCTTCATTAATGATTCTGGATGAACGGTTCCATACTTGCAAACCTTTCCAATATCGTTTCTTCCCAAATCTACTAGCATTGTGTGTTCTGCAATTTCCTTTTCATCATGTAGTAATTCTTTTGCAAGCTGTGTGTTTTTTTCTTCATTATCTGTAATTTTCCTTGTCCCAGCTATTGGGAATGTTTCTACCTTATCATCAGTGATTCGTACTAGCATTTCAGGAGATGCACCAATTATGGTTTTGTCATTTTGTTTGAGGTGATACATGTATGGGGATGGATTTAGTTTTCTTAGGGTTTTGTAAAGCGTAAGGTTGTCTCCTTTTGCATCAAATGCAAATTTCCTAGATAGAACTGCTTGGAAAATATCTCCATCATGGATGTACTGCTTTGCCTTGTTTACGATGTCTGAGAATTCTTCTTTATCCATGTTTGGGGTGACTTCTGAGGCTTGAAATGACCCAAACGTGTCCTTTGAGATTTTGAATTGCTCAAATCGATTTTCATCATGATAAAAATAAAACAATTTTCTATGTAGGTTATCATACAAAATTCCATCATCATAAATTCCAAACTCCATTAAGGGTTCTGGCGCATCATGTTTGTTTGGAATGTTTTCTACCAATCTTATCGCATCATAATTTACAACTCCTACTGCTCCCCCCAAATATCGATATTCCTTATTACTTGATTTTCTTAACAATTTTTTTATTTCTTCATAAGGATCCTCTGTTGGGATAATTTCTGTGTCTTCGGTATCTCTTATCATTTCGACTCTATCTGAATACCCTTTGATGATTATCTTGGGATCAAAACCCATCACTGATGTTTCGGCCAATATCTCAGGTCCTGTTAGTGACTCAAAGAGAAATGAATGCGAATAATTTCGCGAAATTTTATTGTAAATTTGAAATTGATTTTCAGTTAAATCTAGGGG
>JARRMG010000082.1:0-4618 GCA_037386265.1 Nitrosopumilaceae archaeon | reverse complement strand
TAGTTTCTTGTTTAAATCTACACTCTGTCTTGAAATATTGGTTTTCACAATAACCCCTGGATTATATTTCAAAAATCAAATCCCTATCGTGGTTTCGTATTGCTTATTTTGCCCTGCAAAATTTGATGATCCTAAAGATTTGGCCAAACATGCTCTTAACTGTAAAGTAAAAATTAAGAAAAAATAGATTGAACTTTTCTAATAATTGCAAATCAAAACCAAATCCATACGTATATGTTTAAAATCTCAAATCAAGGTTTGTGGATGTTTACTCTAGCAAATTTGCTCTAATTATAATGGCCATACTGATTGTTATTCTTGTTTTGCAGGTGATGAATAATGCTAGTGATGGCACTAAAATTGATTCTCAAACGTGTCAACTCTACATTGAGGATTCACAGTTTGGAGGGAAAAAATATCTAGATGAGTTTGACCAAAAATGCCTTGATTTCAAAAACCTAAATCCATAAGATTCGTTTGTTTATGGGATAGGGTTGTCTAGAATTCCATTTGCCACTAAAAGAACCAGTGTTACTGGAATGCTGACTCCTACAAGAATTGCCGATAAAACCATGCCGTCCCTTTTATCCATTTTACAACAAAATTCCCTTTCCTTGTTTGTTTAATGGTTTCGTATTGACGTTTCTAATATGAGAGTTCAGAGATAATGCTCTTTGTAAAAATTCCGTTCAATGGTTTAGGCAGTATTGGGATTTGGGCCAACACAAGTCAAGATAAAAACTGGACAAATGGGCCTTAATTGTGGCTACCTCGATTGTAACTATTTTTGGTGCCACAATTTTTGTGCAAAACTGGCCGTACCGTCTCATTTTTTATTTGATTCTGATATTTTTTGTAGTTGTTGTGAAAAAAAGGTGGCTTCAGGACAAGGTCTTTCATGCATAATTCTTATTCTGAAATATTGTAAATTACCTAATAGTACGGTACCTTTATTACTGATTGTGTTTTATGATTGTGTATGGCCATGCAGGAGGTTAAACAGACACACTTTCCGGGGACAATTAATTCCTCAAAAAACATTGCTACATCGGTAAGTGCCGTGGAGTGTTATGTTTGTGGAAAGGGCTTACAAGAGGGACATTCGATTATTGCAAAGACACTTCCATCTGGAATTGTTTTGTTTTGTGATATTCATTGTCCTGCCAATTAATTTTTTAAAATCTTTGTTTTTCAAAATCTATAATATGATTATTAATCTGGTATTGTTTTTTGGAAAGGACCAAGTCCAGTTTTGGCCCATTTTATCCTGCAATATTCTTAAGTTCTCTAAAGACTACAGGACTTCAACGATGGACAAGGAACGGCTGCAGGTAAAAAGTGGTAGAAGCCGGGGATGCAAGGACTGTATAAACCACAGATGTAGTCCCAACAGCTGCATGTGTGATTGCCACAAATGAATCTAAACTTGATAAATCTTGAAATTGGTTTTTAGGTGATTTGATGCTTGAATTGTACCAAAATTTTCAGACAGAAAGTCAACCTTAAGTAATTTAGTGCCGTACATTAGTGGCAGAACAGGTCAAAGGAGTTTGCAGCACAAGGCCTTAATCACTATTGGCAGCAGACCCTGGTTTTCCGGTTAAGGAGAAGGCTTCTGAAATCTGAAACCTGGCTTGCTCTGCACTTTTTTAATTGATAAGACTGTTTTTTGTAAAAGATAGCGTCAAACTTTTGAATCAGGAAAATCTTGACTGTTCAATAGTTATTGAACAAAGTTTGTAATTTTAAAATATAAAAAATGATTTTTTAACAACAGCGATTTATCAATGCCATGGATCAGAGAATCAAACTCGCAGATAATTTGGAGATTTGCAGAATTCTAAACGGAATGTGGCAAGTCTCGGGAGCCCATGGTTACATTGATCCTCAAAAGGCAATTGATGAAATGATCCAGTATCATGACTTGGGATTCACTACTTGGGACTTGGCAGATATTTATGGCCCCGCAGAATCTTTTATCGGAAAATTTCGAGCAAAAATTGAAAACCTTAAAGGAAAAGAGGAACTAAAAAATTCCCAAGCTTTAACAAAATTTGTACCCAACCCAGGACCAATGTCTAAAAATATAGTGGAATATTCCATCGACCAATCTCTTCAAAAAATGAATACGATACAACTTGATTTGATTCAATTCCACTGGTGGGATTATAATGATCCTAGTTACCTTGATGCACTTATCCATCTTTCTGAATTGAGGGATGAAGGAAAACTAAAACATGTGGGACTTACAAACTTTGACACTGAAAGGTTACAAATAATCACAGAGAATGGAGTGAGAATAGTTACTAACCAAGTTCAATATTCTATTTTGGATGATAGGCCAGAAAAACTACTAACACCCTTTTGTAACAAAAACAATATCCAGATTCTTTCCTATGGCACACTCCTTGGGGGATTTTTGTCCGAAACATACCTGGGTAAACCAGAACCCTTCAAAGGAAGCCTGGATACGGCTAGCCTGCGAAAACACTATCACATTTTATTCACGTGGCGGTTGGCAGTTATTTCAAGAATTACTTTTAGTTTTGAACCAAATATCACAAAAACATCAATGCAGTATTGCAAATGTGGCGACATCCTACATCCTGCAAAAACCTGCGGTCGCGGGAGTTATTATTGGTACACGACTTGGATTGTCTGAACATAGGGAAGACAATAGGCAAGTATTCCATATTCATTTAGACTCTCAAGATAAATCTGAAATAAAATCTGTAACTGACAAATCAAATGATCTTTTTACAGTTATTGGGGATTGTGGTTCTGAATACCGGTAGCCTAGCACTCAAAACTCTTGTCTATTTCTTGTGCCATAAATTCCAAACTGGTAGTGTCACCTAATTTTCTATACGTTAGTTTTTCCAAGGTCTTAATTATGCTAATTGCCGCTCTGTATTGCGGAACTTTGGGTTCATTTAGTTCACCATACATTCCAATACCTTGGAGTGAGCTTTGCTTGGCAAAACCAAGTATTAGCCCATTAAATCCGGTAATTAGGGATTTTTGTGGAGTTGTCTCAATCCCCATCTTTTGCATTTGTTTTGTTATTTCCCTTGATGTAGTGGTGACAAAAGTTTTCGGGTTTTTGCTCAACACCCTGTTAGTATGAAATCCACCCAAAGTGTAGATGAACTTTGCAGAACATTTCTTTGAAACCTCAATTACATCTTGACATAAAGCGTTTAGTTCCTGATTATTTTGTGGTTGACCTGCACCTCCACCAAAAACAATGAGATCATCGGCAAATCTGTATTCCCAACTCTCATTTGGAACGTCGATGTATCCTCCTTTATCAATTACATATGTGGGGAATTGGCTTTTTGCTTTTCTGAATTGTTTTGTTTTCAAACTATCATTGATAAAATCAATAACGATACTGCCAACATTTCCCATGTCTTGCATTGCAGCAATGACTATTGGTTTTTGTACCTCAGGCTCTTGGATCTGGAAAAACTCCATGACTGACATAGCATGTTTTTGTTAAAATATGTACGCCTGGATTTACAAATATTGGTTAAATTTCTATTTGTTTTCCTGAATTAGTCGTTTAATTTCAGCAACATTGTCGCCAAATACCTCAATTCCTATGTCATAGGCCATCATGGTATTCTCAATTGTGTTTGGCTGACTATCGTCAATTCCTTTGTTGGTCAAGTATTGGCCAGAATCATGGATGTATTTTTCAAATACCATTCCAAATACACATTCATTGATGTCTTTAATCTGCCAATTTTCTTTTGCAGAATTTATCAAATTAAAGTATCTTGGTATTTGACTGGTGGCAATATTCAACAAGTTTTCTAGCTCATTTTTATCTTCAGTTGTTATATCCAACACTAATCATCCTGACTTAAAATTATGTTAAATTAAGAGTTGCGATTAATCATTCATTCCATATTGGCTGTTTTTTTAGCCATGAAACTAAATCTCGGTAAAGGTGGCTTTTCTGTACATTAAGTATATTGATTTCGATATTTGTAGACAATTTTGCAGTTTTGGTATAATTGTCATATTTTGCAAAAATTATCTTGTCTAAATATGTCTCCCCCTGAATTTCTTTTTTAGCTAATTCTTCAGAATCCGTCATAGCAAAACTTGCAAAAAGAACACCATCTGCCCAGTATGCATTTCCTGCCTCAAGTGATGACATCATGTTGAGCAAATCATCTAAACTCACTTTTATCATGTCTCGGACATAAATTGTATTGTAAGGTTTGTGAACAAATTCCGTCATTCATCTTATGGTTTTACTGTGGTCTTATCAATTTTTGTAAATTTGATTAATACCAATCAATTAAATTACAAAATTTTAGAATATTATTGATTTCAAATTGGATACTTTTGAGGCAATTAAAACCAGAAGAGCAATAAAGAAATTTGATTCCTCATACAAAATGACTTCCGAACAAATTAAATTTCTAATGGAGTTGGCAATTTTATCGCCTACAAGTTATAATCAGCAAAATTGGAGGTTTATCATTGCAACTGATCAAGATGTTAAAAATAAGATTAGCAAGGCAGCAAGAGATCAGGTACAACCCAAAGATGGCTCTCTGGTAATTGTGTTGTGTGGAGACACAAACGCATGGCAAAAAAATCC
>JARRMG010000081.1:0-6140 GCA_037386265.1 Nitrosopumilaceae archaeon | reverse complement strand
GCCGCTCGTAATAGGCCTCGCGCTCTGGTGTGTGCGCCGGGTTGGGGCCCGCGCCGCCGTTGCCAGCCTGCTTATCCATGACGTCTCCTTCTCCGCCGCCTGAAACTATTCACCTGAAACCATTCGCCTGAAACCATTCGCCTGAAACCATTCGCCTGAAACCATTCGTAAGTATACTGACTATACTTAGTATCCCAGGACTTAGTATCCCAGTCTGGCGGGACTAGGCCGCCATTGCCTCGGGCTCGGGCAGTCTAAGGCCTAGCTTGCCTTCGACCAAGGCCCGGGCGCGGGAGATATACTCCTCGCGCATATCCTCATCGACGGCGATGATCGCGTACTGAGATCCGGCTCCAACCATCTCGTTGACCATTGCGGGGGTGTTAACCGTCAATTCTTAGGATGTGTTGTGGCGGGAGGTTGTTTCTTCTTTGTTTGTGTTTTGACTGGCAACTTGTTCATTATGTCTTAATATTGTATATATCTGCTTTCGACTTATGGCTTTTAATACCCGCCTGCCAAAACAGATAATGGAGAAAATCAAGGAAAATCTTTAGAAATAAATCCAGAAACTAAAAAACGTTCTTCAAAACTTGTTTTAATCGCATTGACTGCTGTTGCAATTGTGTTATTTCATTTTCAGTTTTTACAATGGTCATTGGAACATGTTTTGCAAATTCCCCTTCTTTTACAACCTTCTCTAAGAGTTTCCTTCTCTCACCATATGCTAACTCTAAACAACTTTTTCCATTATAGTATAGAACATCAAAGAAATTAACTGTAATTGGATACTGGGAAACGGCTTTTTCAATTTTATACTTTCTTCTTCTGTGCATCAATTCTTGGAATGGCAAAAATTCTCCGGTGTTCTCATTAATTGCTACTGCTTCTGCTTCTAGTATTGCTTGGTCTGCTGAAATTACTTTTGGAATCTTTTCAATGATGTCTGGATAGTATTCAGAAATGTTCTCAAGGCTTCTTGAAAACAATACCACTTTTTCTCCTTCTACATGGAGTTGAACTCTTTCTCCATCTAGTTTGTATTCAGCTGCAAATTGCACTCCCATCTTTTCAATGGATTCTTCTTCGCTTTTTACACGGTCTGCAAGCATTGGCCTAATTGGATTAAACATTATAATCTCAAAATCCTCTACTCCTTTGAGCCCTTTACTTGCAATTGTCTCAGCTACTTTTCCTAAATCACTTGAAACGTTGTATGCATGCTCCAATGCTTTTCGATTATCCTTACTTCCTGTATATGCAATTGCAAGAGCATCCATTACAGTATTTTCTGCAACGCCTAAACGCAAAGTACCAAGTAAAATTTTCAAAATATAACTTGCCTCAAGTGGTGTTGCATCATTTAGTAGACTGGAAATGTATTTCATCTTCATGTCTTGTGAGCGAGCTCCTTCTAATTTTGCAATCTTGAATAGGGTCTCATAGACTCGTTCAACTGAAATATCTTCTACAAGAAATGTTGTTTGTGTTTTTTGTTCCAGAATAATGGTTGCAGCTTGTCCCAAATCCCCTGTTTTTCTGTATTCTTGTTCGATTTTATTTACTGCGAGGCCAGATGATTTTGCAATTGCTCGTATTGCCAATTTTTCTGCAACACCAAGCTCGATTCCTTCAAAATCTGGTCTTAGTTTTCCTTGCAAAAGATAAACAATTTTTAAGATAACGTCTTCTGGAGTTTTTTTAAACAACTCTACCAAATGTTGTGTTAATTCAAGTCGTTTAGATGTTGACTCCATCTTGTTTAATGACTCTGCTAAAATAGAATACTTCACTCTAAATCTGTATCCTGATCCCGAATAAAAGTTTGAATCTATAACAATCCTGGACCCGCAGAATGACTTGGTGATTGACCTTCATAGTGAATTAAAACAACAACTTGTGATTTCTCATTTTTGTTTAGATGGCTGGTTATTTTGATATCGATAACCTTCACATCTTTTATAAAATCATTTACGGATTTCTCGACGATATATTCGACCCCGCTGAATATTTTTACTGGCATGCTGATTACTTTATGTGGAATTAATTAATTGTTTATGATTTTAGATATACTTGAAGATGGTTGGCTTTTCTAATTTTTGTTGTATTGATACCATTGCAAAGTTGTACAATGGATACATTTCCTTGTACTGTTTCATAAAACTCCAAGCAACATCATGGGTCTTAAACTCTGTACGAATACCATCAATTTTACTTTCTTTGCCAAACACATCAAAGACTATTACATTGTATTTTTTTGGCCGATTATGTGGTTTTGCCTTGAGAAGCCATGCTATTGCAAACAAAAAGACTGATGCCAAAATTACTACCTCTCCTGCACTCTTAAAAAAGGTCATCATCACGTTGGGGATGGTTTGACCAAACAACTCTATTACAATATTTGAGAATCCGATTACTGCAATTGCAGTAAAAGTGTATGTTTTCCAATCAAAAATTTTTAAAATATCTCTCATTAGATACCTTTGAATACTTTCTTTTTTGATTTAACTATTTCTCAAAAAACATTCTGACAAGAACTAGACTTAATCTGGATCTTCGTAGTTTTCTTTCTTCTTGCTACTATTTGAGCTACCTTCTACTGGTTTCATTTTTTCTTCAAGGACACTCATTCTTGCCTTGTAGCCTTCAGCATATTCTAGTTCTGATGGCACTAGAGTTGCAGGATGTACAAATCCTTGACTTCTCATTGCCAATGCTTTCTTTGTTGCAATTTCTCTAATATAATCCCAGTCCGGAGTTGAGAACCCATCAAATGGTCCTGTAAATTTACCATTATGCATACTAAAAACCAGTGCTTGTACAATTGGGATGCAGAAATTGATCGTAGCTGCAGAGTTTAACTTTACTGGCATTAAAGGCATATTGTGACTGCCTCTTGTATTCCCTGCAACATAATGTGGGTTGTTAAACACACTTCCTACTTCTTCAGTTGCAGGAAAATTCTTTTGTGTTCTTACAACACATATCGGATCATCTTTTCCAACATATGTTCCAGCAATGTTGTGCAGTCTATCTGTTGATGATGCAACAATTGGCTCGCCATCTTTTGTCGTGACAGTTGCAACCACATATCTTCCAGGATACATTAATGCCGCTTCAATTGATGGTTTGTCTTCCCATAATGATAATTCTGCAATCTTTCCTTCTTCAACATCCATGATGTTCATGTTAACACCACGTGCAAGCGACTTGTTTACAATTAGTCCAGTGTTACTTAATGCATCAACAAACATTCTGTAAAATGGATAGTTAAATGCTCCAGGTTCAGTTTTGTCTGCTGCAAATACTGTAAATGCCTCGTTTGGTCTTTCCTCAAACTCCATCTCTGCAACGCCTGGCCCCATCCCCTTGACATTTCCTGAAAAAGAGTCTTTGAGAAGGTCTTGTCCTGCCCCATATAACCCCTCTTCACGTGCAACTTGGGTTCCTGCCATAAATGCATCCCATGCAAGTTTGTGGATTTCGTTGTTATCTACACCATGTGTGTGAGACATTACAATGTGGACATCATCTCCGCAATATCCAATATAATAATCGATTAGCAAATCTTCAGAATTTTTGATGGTTTTCCTCACTGCGTCTAAAAGTCCATCACTTGGTCTTGTATGGCCTCCTATTCCGCCAACATCGGCTTTGATTACTGAAACTGTAATTTTCATATTTGATGTCAAAGTTACCTCGATTTATGTGTAGTTTTGAAATTCACTTGATCTAAAAAATATTCAAAAAACCAGGAGTTTTTTTCAAAAATTCATAACAGTAATAAATCCCTTTTAACACGAACTTGACATGGCAGATAAACCACACTTGAACCTGATTGTTACAGGTCATATTGATAATGGAAAATCTTGAACCTGATTGTTACAGGTCATATTGATAATGGAAAATCAACAACTATGGGTCATTTCTTGATGGATCTTGGCGTTGTAGATGAGAGAACTATTGCATCACATGCCGCCGAATCCGAGAAGACCGGAAAGGGTGATACTTTCAAGTATGCATGGGTTATGGATAACATTAAAGATGAACGAGAAAGAGGTATTACAATTGACCTTGCTTTCCAAAAATTTGAGACACCAAAATTCTTCTTCACTTTAATTGATGCGCCGGGTCATAGAGACTTTATCAAAAACATGATTACAGGTGCTTCAGAGGCAGACGCCGCAATCTTGGTACTTTCTGCAAAAGAGGGTGAAACTGACACAGCTATTGCACCAGGCGGGCAAGCTAGAGAACATGCATTTTTGCTTAAAACTTTAGGTGTAAACCAACTAATTGTTGCAATAAACAAAATGGATGATAGCAACTTTTCTGAAGAAGCATTCAAAGTAGCCAAAGCAAAAGGTGAAAAATTAGTACAATCTGTGGGTTACAAACTAGAAAACGTACCATTCATTCCAGTTTCTGGATGGAAAGGAGATAATTTAGTTAAAAAATCAGAAAATATGCCATGGTATACTGGCAAAACACTACTTCAAGCATTCGATGACTTTAATGTGATGGAAAAACCGGTAGGCAAACCACTTCGTGTTCCTATTCAAGATGTTTACACTATTACTGGTGTAGGAACTGTGCCTGTAGGTAGAGTTGAGACTGGAACAATGAAGGCAGGACAAAAAATTATTGTAATGCCATCAGGTGCCCAAGGTGAGATCAAATCAATTGAAACTCACCACCAAGAGATGCCTACAGCAGAAGCTGGAGATAATATTGGTTTTAACCTAAGAGGTATTGAAAAGAAAGATATCAAAAGAGGTGATGTTCTTGGTACTCCAGATGCACCACCTAATGTCGCAAAAGAATTCAAAGCACAAATTATTGTAATTCACCATCCAACAGCAATTGCACCTGGTTATACTCCAGTAATGCACTGTCACACTGCTCAAGTTGCAGCAACTGTTACAGAGTTTCTACAAAAAATAAACCCCGCAACTGGTGCTGTCGATGAGGAAAGTCCAAAATTCCTAAAGGTTGGTGATTCTGCAATTGTAAAAATTAGACCAGTAAGACCAACTCCAATTGAGACTTTCCAAGAGTTTCCTGAAATGGGTAGATTTGCACTACGAGATATGGGTGCAACTATTGCTGCAGGAATTGTAAAGGAAGTTACTGAAAAATACACTCCATAGGGTTAAGTTAGATGACTCAAACTGCCCGTGTAAAACTCACCTCAACGAGTCTTCCTAAATTAGATGGCGTTTGTGGCGAGATCATGGGTATTGGCAAAAAAACTGGTGTCAAAGTTAAAGGTCCAACTCCACTTCCTGTAAAACGATTACATATTGCAACTAGAAAATCCCCCTGCGGGAGCGGTACTGAAACTTATGAAAAATGGGAAATGAGGATGCACAGAAGAATAATCAACATTAATGCAGATGATAAAGCAATAAGACAATTAATGCGACTCAAAATTCCTGATGATGTCTATATTGAATTGTCCTTGACATAGTTTGGTAATGCCTTAAATTATAGAAATTTTGATGATAAACATGGTTGATGAAAATTTGGAAGAAGTAGAGGAATCTCCTCAAGAAACATTTGATGTAGTTTATTCTTGCTTAAGATGTGGAACAAACGTCTCAAACACTGAACTCTCAAGACTGCCTGAAATCAAATGTATTTGTGGATTTAGGGTATTTACCAAAGTCCGAGCACCTGTAGTCAAGACAGTAAAAGCTATCTAGTCATCTATCTTTTTTGTAACTGTGTTCTCGTTGCAAATGTGTTCTCATGTCTTCCATATTTGAAAAATTTTTTCCACATTCTTTACAATCATAAGGATTATCTTTGTAGTGCACCACCTGTTGATGAAGCATTAACTGTTCTTGTTTTGAGAATTTACTTGAACAAATATCGCATTGAAATTTTTTAAAAAACCTCATCTTCTATCCAAATTCTGCTTTTTTTCCATCCCAGCATTTTCTGCAGAGCTGACCTTCTATCTTCCATTTTGGTTTGGGATTGTAACGAATTAATCCCATTTTGCCTCCGCACAATGAGCAATAGTTTTTCATTTTACCATGTTCTTCTTCTTGTTTATCAAAGCATTCTTTGCATAGCAACCCGTCCATGTCCCATTGCCATCTAGGTTCCCATAAATTTGAAATTTTTCTAGTTAT
>JARRMG010000080.1:0-7271 GCA_037386265.1 Nitrosopumilaceae archaeon | reverse complement strand
ACCGATGATTTTGAAGAAGTAATTTACAAAATTGAAGACGAAGACTTGTACATGATTGGAACCTCAGAGCATGCCATGGCTGCGATGCATTCGGGAGAGATTATCGAAGGAAAGGATTTGCCCTTAAGATATGCAGGAGTAAGCCCATGTTTTAGAAAAGAGGCAGGAGCTCATGGCAGGGATCAAAAAGGGATTTTTAGAGTCCATCAATTCGATAAGATAGAGCAGTTTGTATTTACTAGGCCCGAAGACTCTTGGAAAGAACATGAAAAAATGTTAGAGATTGCAGAAGAATTTTATCAAAAATTAGAGATTCCATATAGAGTAATGCTTCTTTCTTCTGGAGATATGGGTAAAATATCTGCGAAGACTTACGACATTGAAGCGTGGATGGCAGGTCAAAACGCCTATCGAGAAATAGTATCTTGCTCAAATTGTTTGGATTTTCAATCTAGAAGATTAAAAATTAGATATCGTGAGAAAACAAACGAGGAGACAAAATACCTCCATACTCTAAACAGCACTCTTATTGCTACATCAAGAATTCTCGTTTCGATTATGGAAAATTTTCAAACAAAGGATGGACACATTTCAGTTCCTTCTGTTTTACAAAAATACATGGGTCAAACCTCTATCTAGTCGCATACCCTTATATTTTGGATTCAAAGGTCGATAATAATTGGCACGTAGAAAAGGTCGAGTAAAGGACAAGTGGAGAGAAAAGAAATGGATTACAGTAAATGCTCCAGATTCATTTAACAACGTTCCAATAGCTTACATTCCAATTACTGATGATGAAAACGCAGCTGGAAGAGTATTAGAAGTTACTTTGTATGATATTTTGAAAGGAGACCCTTCACAACATCAATACAAAATGTATTTCCAATTAAACAAAGTTGAAGATGACAAGGCAAGTTCCATCTTTAAAAGATTTGAATATTCAAAAGAATTTTTAAGAAGTTTGGTTAGACGGGGTTCATCCAAAGTTAATTTCATTATTGATGCAAAAACAAAAGATGGGTATATTTTCAGAATCAAGGTCATAGCGTTAACACATAGGCAACTCAATACCTCAAGAAAACATGCCTTGAGATTAATTGCTCGTGATATCATAAACAAAACAGTTCCAGAAATGACCATTGACCAATTTGTGCAAGCTACATGTTATGGTAAAATAAATTCCGATATTATGGCTGCAGCCAAAAAAGTAATAAGGATTAGACATGTTGGTCTTGAAAAAGTAAAACTAATCAGAACTGCAGAAAAAGAAATAGCATTGCTTGAAGCATAGGCGAAAAAAATTCTCTTTTACTAATATGACAAAATTAGAAGTATCCACAGATGTAATTGTTCATGCTACAGAAGATATCGAAAAATTTTATGAATCTTTTAATGAAATGTTTGGTTTAGAAAAAGAGGTGTTTTCAATCTCTCATGTTTCGGGTCATTTTGATAATTCCATTACTACCCTTAGTGCAAAATTATCAAAAAAAGACGCCTCAAAGTTTTTAGATAAATTTTTGGAAAAAATATCAGAAAGCCAAAAAAACGAAATTATAGACCAAATAGAGGAAAGAACCGAAAACTCTACAATGTATCTTCGATTAGACAAACAAGATTTTGTTCAAGGAAAAATAAAGTTCAATGAGAAAGAAGCAATAAGACTCAAAATTCATACTCCCATATACAACAAAAAAGACACATTCAAAGTTTTTAGCGAAGTTTTTCAAAAAGTCAACTAGATTAAATAGTCACATTTTGCTAAAGTTATTTGGGAATGAGGAAATAACAGCCGCTCCAGTCTGAGCAACAGCTATGAAGACGCCGCGACGAACCGACCCCAATTTCAAATCGATCTATCAAACCATCCATCGTAGGCCAGTATAGTATTATTTTAAATACGGATTAACGTCGATTTCTAATATGGCAGATTATGATGTGATAGTTGCTGGAGGAGGTTTAACAGGAACTATTGCAGCGCAGGCAATTGCCCATTATTCAAATCAAAATTTAAAAATTCTTTCAATTGATAGAAATCCAGAAATTTATCCAGGTAGAAAATCATTGTCTGGTTGGACTTGTGGTGATGCATGCTCCGCAGAAGCTGTAGACTATATGACAAAAAGAATCAAAGTGCAATGGACAAGACCTGAAATTGAGCACGATGTAAAAGGAGTTATGGCTTTTTCACCAGATAAAGAAACTGCCATCCCATTTGATGGTGCAGGGTATATGCTTAATCGACAAAAACTACCTGAAATACAAAATGAACGAGCAAAGAAAATGGGGATAGATTTTGATTTTGAAATTAATCTTATGGCCTTAATCTATGATGGGCAACAAGTGGTAGGAGTTCAAGGAATCAATAACAAAACAAAGGAACCTTACAAAAAGACTGCAAAAATTGTAGTTGATGCCACGGGAGTCACATCAATGCTAAGAAATACCTTGAAAAATTCCACCAAAGTAGAGAAGCGAATAGACAGGAGAGATTTAGAATCCACAGGAAGATACATCATGTATTTCAAACCAGAGACTAATGATCTAACAGAGTTTGATCCAGACTACTGCATTATCCACTTAGACCAAGATATTGCACCCGGAGGATATGGATGGGTTTTTCCAAAGGGAGACAAAAAAGTCAACATTGGTTTAGGAGTAGAAAAAACGTTATTAGAAAAAAGAAATGCACGATTAGGCAAAAAAGATAATGTACAATCACTAATGGATGAGTATCTACAAAGAAACCCAGTGATCAAAAACGCAGAATTATCACAAGATCCCGCAGATATTAACAACAATTCAGGAATTTTCCAAGTTTCAGTTAGAAGACAAAATGATTGTCTAGTTTCAGGAGGATACATGTTAGTGGGCGACTCTGCGTGGATGCCAAAACCAATTGATGCTGGCGGAATTGGTCCTGCATTAATTGCTGGAACAATTATTGGGAATAATGTAGTTCAAGCTATTGAACAAAACGATGTGTCTGAAAAAAATCTTTGGCAGTACAATCTTGATTTTATCAAAGAGTATGGATACAAGACAGCAGGTTTAGAACTCTTCAGAAGACTAGTTCAAAATTTGACAAATGAACAGATTAGTTATGGAATGAAACACTTTTTGGGAAATCTTGATGTAGAATCCATTAGTAAAGGAGAACATCCTGACTTTTCTGGATTAGGTAAAGTTGGAATGATAATTAGAGGAATTTTGAACAAAACTGTTGCAGAAGGCCTAAAATACACATCCGGGAAAAATCAATGGTTAGTCGAGCATTACAACAATTATCCAAAAGACCCTTCTGGATTCGATGAATGGAATAAGTCCTTACACAAAACCCTTGAGGAGTCATAAATATTGTGAGAATCATTATTTGTTAATTGTCAGAATCATCTTATCTTGATTGGAATAATTCCATAGAGATACTAAACAAATCTTTTGATGCCAATCTTTTCGCGATTATAATCGGCCCCAAAGGAACAGGGAAGACATCTTTGGTGAGAGATTTTGCAAATAGTAAGGGGATAAAGCTTGAATCAATCAACTTTAGTTTAAGAACTCGAGAGAGTCATTTGATCGGAACTAAAACCCTAACAGATGGAAATGTGAGTTTCGATGAGGGAATTTTGATTAAATCAATGAGAGAGGGAACCATGTTGTATTTGGATGAAATTAATTCAGCAGAAGCTGATGTCCTATTGAGATTAGATGAAGCATTGGATGATAGACGACAAATTGCATTAAAGGAATCAACGGGGGAAGTTGTCAAGGCAAAAGAAGGTTGGTTTGTAGTCGCTACAATTAATCCTCTCACTCATAGTGGGACAAAAGAGCTCCCCCCACAATTACTCAGCAGATTCCCAGTCAGAATAAGCATGGAGTATCCACCAGAAGACATTGAATTAGAAATTATAAAAAAATATGTTTCAGGAGATTTTGAATCAGAATTAATTCAAGGAATCAAACTAGCAAACACTCTACGACAAGCCGCAGCTGTTGAGGAATTATTTTATTCTCCTAGTTTAAGGGAGACGATAGCTTTTGGCAAATTACTTGATAAAGGAACCTCCGCAAAGGAGGCAGCTACAATAGTTTTTGGTAATGTCTATACACAATGGGGAAATATTGAACATCAAAAGGTAAAAGACATCATAACCTCAATGTTTGGTAATTAGATGCAATCCTTAGAATTAAGAAATGAAACTCTGGTAGAAATTGCAACTTTTTTAGTAAGAAGATGGTCAGAAAATGACGATATCATAGTAGAATTTTCTGATAAAATTGAGACAAAAACCAGACTTTCAGAAAATAAGGTGATTTTAACTCCAATGGAAAAAAGAATTGGTAGTTATTTTCACAGGTATAGACAATTCAGAACTTCGTTATGGTATGAAGCAATGCGAATAAAATTTTGTAAAAAAATTCTTAGCAATGACCATGCCTTTGGATTTATTCTAAATACTTTGGAAACTCGAAGAATCGAACATCTTGGCAGGAAAATTTGGAGAGGGATGGATGATGAAATCATTTTTAATTATTCGTTTATGCTTGTTGCAAGGCCACAATTACACACAGTCTATGGTAAGGCCCGAATTGTAGAGGCATTTTATCAGTATTTTATGTTTGGAGCCATAAAAGGGGAGATTCAATCAAGCCATTTTGAGAGAATTAAAAAAGCTAATGAATTTGCAAAAAAAGTTGTAGACGAGGCCATAGAGAAAGGAAATGATACAGAATGGTTGGAAAAGAAAGTCAATGAAATAATAAAAATTTTGGATATTGATTCTCTTTTGACCGTACCTGTTTCATTGCCATTCATGAAAGCAGGTATGGCATTAACTGAAGAAGAATTATTGAAATTTTTGACAATAATTTCAAAAAATAAAGAGGGTGATTTTGGAAAGACAGACCCCAAAGCGGCACTAAGTGGAGATAAGGTGTATGAAGAATACAAGGTGCTATTAAATGAAAATAAGAAAAGTGACAACAAAGGACTAACACCTGAAACTATTGGTTTGCAAATTCCTACAACCAATAACGTCGATGAAACAAAAATTTATGATTTAAATTTGATAAATGGTTTGAAAACAAAATTCAAAGAATGGAAATCTGGATGGAAAGAACAACACATGAAAAGTGGAGACGAGTTTGATGAAGAGCAATATGTGGAAGGAAATGAACCATTTTTTACAGATGTAAAAAAATCAATAAAAACCAAAATTGTAATTTTATTGGACCATTCCTCAAGCATTGCCTCAGATGCAATAGAATACAAAAAAGCAACACTAGCACTTTGTGAAGTTTTATCGTTTCTTAAGGTGAGGTTTGCGGTATTTGCTTTTAGCACCGAAAACCGTTCAGTTGTTTGTTGGCAAATAAAAGCTGACAGCGTAAAATGGAACACGGTTAGTGCAAAAAGGTTAGCCCAAGTTGTTGCAAATGGATCTACTCCATTAGCTGAAGTCTATGGAAAAATGTTTCCGGTATTACAATCAAAAAGACCAAATATTTTTTTGACATTAACAGACGGGGAGCCATCTGACCCTAATGCAGTTAGAAATATGATCAAATCTTTGAAGGGATTAGGAATAAAGATGGTAGCACTTGGTTTAGGACCAAATACAATAAGGGCAACAACAATTGCAGAAAATCTAAGGCATTTAGGATATGAAAGAACTTTGGCAGTAAGTAGATTAAATGACATTCCAAGTAAAGTGATTGGCGTATTAGGAGAAAGCTAAATCCCTAGAGAGAAAAATCAAAAACTTCGAATTTTGTAATAATTAGGAAAAAACATGTCTAATGTAGAGATTAATGCTAAGAGGCATAGTCTGACATTCAGAATAAAATTCCTCTTCTGATTCTAGATTTGAGGGTAGCCCAATGAATTATTCGATGGTGATTAAAGTCAATAAAGGAACTATTCCCATGACGGAGGAGCAGGTTCCCGGCCTTGAAATGGGCCCTAACAGATGCAGCGTACAATAAATTCAGGTAATAGTCAAAAACAATACCATGAAATCTCTTTCTGTTTCTCAGCCTTTTGCGGATTTGATAATCTCTGGGAAGAAGACAATAGAACTTAGAAATTGGAATACAGGGTTTCGTGGTGAATTTTTAGTTCACGCACCGCTTAAAATTCGAATTGAAGATTGTAAGAGATTAAAAATTACAAAAAAATTCATCACAGGTGCAATTGTTGGCAAAGCTACAATTTATGATGTGAAAAAATACAATTCAGTAAATGAAATGAAAAAGGATAAAAAATTTCATTTTGCATCTAAAGATTTTCAAAATAAAAAATATGGGTTTATGTTAAAAAATGCAAAACAATTCAGGATTCCAATTCCTTACAAGGGAAGTCTAGGATTTTTTGATGTTGTATTACCAAAAACAAATATCAAAAACAAAGACATTGTAACTGAAATCATGGATGAAGAATATCGTTATCAGTGGATAGGACATCATTAAAAAATTAGAAAAATTCCTTAGCACTACATATAAAGGCCCTATTTAAAGAGCCACTGCATGCCTGAAACAAAGCCTATTGTTAGTGTTGAAAACGTAGTTGCTTCTGCATCAATAGATCAACAAATCGATCTTAATCAAATAACTGAAAAATTTCCAGACACAGAATATCATCCCGAGCAGTTTCCGGGGCTAGTTTTTAGATTAAAATCTCCAAGAACTGCGACACTAATCTTTCGAACTGGTAAAATGGTTTGTACAGGAGCAAAGTCGGAAGAGCTTGCAATAAAAGCAGTCAACACGGTAGTTCAAAAATTAAGAAAAGGAAAAATCAAAATAAAAAAAGATGCGGTGATTACCGTGCAAAACATTGTAGCTGCTATTAACCTTGGAGGAAAAATTCATCTTGAAAAAGCTGCAAAGACATTACCACGTAGTATGTATGAGCCAGAACAATTTCCAGGATTAATTCATAGAATGTTAGAACCAAAAACAGTTATTTTGTTATTTGCGTCTGGGAAGCTTGTGTGTACAGGAGCTAAAAAGGAATCTGACGTATATCGTTCTGTACATAACTTACATGCGTTATTAGAAGAGAAAAATTTAATGATTTATGATCAATAATTTCAATTCATTGATAAATTAGCAGAGGTTTCTTTAAACTAATGGAAGAAAATAATCTAGAACAAGAAAAAAAGAATTTTACGCCTGAAAAGGGATTCAATTTAGTTGGTATAGATTATTTTGATAATTCTGATGGTCAGTTATACCTAATCGAGAATTTTGAAATGTATCAAGATGCA
>JARRMG010000079.1:0-4011 GCA_037386265.1 Nitrosopumilaceae archaeon | reverse complement strand
GGGAATACAGCTGTCATCACAGGGGTTATCTCAAAGACGGTGTATCCGGTTGACAGCAACCCCCATCGGGTGTTGATGTATGCCATATATCCACAGCGTTTGCTGCGTCTTGCCGCCGCACCACTATGATCAGGAAAGCCTCATTCGAGGTCTGCTCAAGCACTGGTCAAAGCGGTATTTTAATCCGGACCGCATCGCTGCGTTTCACCGCAATGTCTTGGTGGGAGGGCGTCATTTGGCCTTACCGATTGAGGCATACGAAAACGATGTTAATGCCCAGTCAAAATTTTTGAAAACATTTAAACCTCAAAAAGCAATCCCTGTCAATCAACATAAAAACATCATATTCACTGGAAGCGGAGATTCTTTAGCCTCTGCAATGCTTGCAGAATCTTTTTCAAATTTTTCTGTAAAAGCAATGGATCCGTTGGATTTACTAAAAAACAAATTCCTCTCAAAGGACAAAACAGTTTATTTTGTTTCGATTTCTGGAAACACAATTTCAAACATCAAAGTTGCTAAGATTGCAAAAAAATCCGTGGCAATTACATCAAAACCCAAAAGCAGACTTGCAAAGGTATCCGATCAAACCATCATGTTGCAATCTCCAAATGCAGATGTCTTCACTGCTGGCAGTGTAAGCTTTTTAGAAAGTGCTCTTACATGCATTTCTCTTGTAAGGCCAACTTTGATTCCAAAAAATAACGATATATACAAAAAAGCGTTTTTTGAGGCAAAAAAATCAAAAATTGGTAAAAGGATTTTTGTTCTGGGAAACATGCACACATACCCCATTGCAATGTACTGTGCTGCAAAATTTTATGAATTGTTGGGATATGATGCATATTATGAAAGAATAGAACAATTTTCACACATGGAGCTTTTTTCTGCAAAAAAGAATGATACTGTTATTATTTTTGAGCAAAAAAATGCACATAACACTCAACTTTTGAAAAATTTGAAAAAGGTTGGGTTAAATCCAATAATTCCAATTTTTAATTCAAAAAATAAAATCTCACTAATTATTTTTTATATTTATTTCTCACAATTACTGCCACTTTTTGAGGCTAAAAAACTACACAAAAAAGATTGTAATTTTGTACTGGCCAAAAAACTTCGTAAAGTTAGTGACAACATGATCTATTGATCTTATAATTCTCACAAGATTTAATAGCTGAATAATTGGGTTTGCGAATATGGTAAAATACAAGTCCACCACCGAGGTTCTAAAAATTATCAAAGATAAGGAACAGATACGAAACTTTGGTGTCATTGCTCACGTTGACCATGGAAAGACCACCATGAGTGATAGTTTGTTGGCTTATTCTGGAATTATTGCCCCCTCTGCTGCTGGAAAAGCATTGGCAATGGATTTTGACAAAGAAGAACAAGAAAGAGGAATTACAATTTATCAAGCAAATGTGACTTTACACTTTTCTCAAAAAGACAAGGAATACGTGATTAACATGATTGATACTCCTGGACACGTAGATTTTAGTGGTAGAGTAATAAGAAGTCTTAGAGCAATTGATGGAGCAGTAGTTGTATGTGATGCTGTGGAGGGAATTATGACTCAAACAGAAACCGTTACAAGAATGGCTCTTGAGGAACGTGTCAAACCAGTGTTGTTTATCAATAAAGTGGACCGACTAATCAAAGAGTTAAGACTAACTCCAGAAAAAATGCAGGAGACACTTGCTGGCGTTGTTTCAAACTTTAATCAGTTGGTTGAAACCTATGCCGAACCTGAATACAAAGAGAAATGGAAGGTCTCCATTCAAGATGCTAGTGTAACTTTTGGTTCTGCCAAAGACAGGTGGGCAATTAATATAGATATTATGAAAGACAGGGGAATTTCATTCAAAGACGTAATTGATGCATACCAAAATGAAAAAGTTGATGAATTAGTAGAAAAAGCTCCTCTGGCTGACGCTGTTTTAGGCATGGTTGTAAAACATCACCCACCTCCACATGTGGCACAACAATACAGAATCCCACAAATTTGGAAGGGGGATTTGGACTCGGATATCGGAAAAGCTCTTTTGGCATGTAAAGATGACGGTCCTACAATAATGATGATTGTAAACATGGTATTAGATCCTGCAGCAGGTCCTGTTGCTATCGGGAGATTGTTTTCAGGTACAATCAAAGATGGTCAGACTGTCAATATCATCGATGCAAAACGAGAAGGAAGAGTTCAATCAGTAAACTTCTTCATGGGAAATCAACGAGAACAAGTTGGAGAGTTAGGTTCTGGAAATATTCCTGCATTACTAGGATTAACCGAAGCTAGAGCAGGCAATACAAT
Source organism: Nitrosopumilaceae archaeon (assembly GCA_037386265.1). Classification (GTDB taxonomy): domain Archaea; phylum Thermoproteota; class Nitrososphaeria; order Nitrososphaerales; family Nitrosopumilaceae; genus Nitrosomaritimum. Next base: position 1,703 of record JARRMG010000079.1, on the reverse strand, counting down.
TTCGTCAATAAAAGAGATGCCAATGTTTGAAGGAGTCAAATATGTTTCCGAACCTGTAGTTCAGGTTGCAGTTGAACCAAAACATCCGAAAGATTTACCAAAATTAGTAGAGGTACTAAAACAGCTTACAATCGAGGATCCTAATTTAGTTGTGAAAATTGATGAAGAAAGCGGGGAGACTATTGTAGCTGGGATGGGTGTACTTCACCTTGATGTTGCTACTCACCGTATTCGGGATGCTAAAGTTGAAATCATTACATCCGAACCACTCATCAATTACAGGGAGACAGTAAAAGGAACCTGTGAGCCAATTATGTCAAAATCTCCTAACAGACACAACAAAATTTTCATGAAAGTTGAACCACTAGAACCAAACATTGCACACATGTTAAGAACAGGGGAGATTAGCGACTTGAAAGATAAGAAAGTAGTATCAGACCTTCTTAAGAAAGAAGGATGGGATACTGATACCATTAAAAGAATAATGAAATTCGATTCTCGAGGAAATGTTTTGATTAATGGCACAAAAGGTGTCCAATTTGTTCACGAATCAACTGACTCTATCAATTCGGGTTTTGATGACGTAATGAAAGAAGGTCCTCTTTGTAAAGAGCAAATGAGAGACTGTAAATTTACCTTTACACACTTTGTACCTCACGAAGATACTGCACACAGAGGTCTATCTCAATTAGGGCCTGCATCAAGACGTGCATGTATGGGTGCTTTGTTGACTGCTGGTACCACAATCCTAGAACCTATGCTTGCAATCGAAGTTAGGGTTCCAACTGATTTGGTAGGTAATGTAGCAACCGTTCTTTCTGGAAAGAGAGGAAAAGTACTTGACATGCAACAAAAAGGCGCAAGCAGTATTATCACCGGAGAAATTCCAGCTTCGGAGACCTTTACCTTGTCCGAAGAAATGAGAGGTCAAACAGCAGGACGTGCTACATGGAATACTTCCTTTAAGGCATGGGCTGAAGTTCCAAAATCTATGTTTCAGACAGCCATTGCAGATATTAGAAAAAGAAAAGGATTGGCCCCAGAACCACCAAGTGTCAACGAGTTCATCGACAAAGAATAAAAAAATTCTAAAACCAAACTTTGAGTTTTACAAAAGTTTGTTTGTTTTTTTAAACAAACATAATGTTAACACTAGTTTTTACCTAATAGTTTTACGAAAAAAAGTCAAAATAGAGCTGTCATCAAATAACAAAGCGTTTTTGATCTTAAGCTCTGACAGCGGTTCAGGCCCCGAGGGGAAACTCAAGTCTGAACTAATACTTTTTTGTTTATTTTTAAAGAGATCTAAATTTTGGCTAGGTCGTTTTGGGGATTTGGATTTAAAGGAACATGTGTGTTTTTTGAACAATCATTACTTGATAACCTATTTTAAAAAATATTAATGCGTTTATTGTTGAAAAAATTGATTCTATTTATGAAGATTTTCGCTGTGAACTAGGGATACATGAGCGTGATATACTTGATGCTCAAAATTTGCACAAACAACTGTTCAGTAAAAATCCATTTAGATACGAGTCTCCTTTTTTAATTTCTGCAGTATGTGTATATGCAATCTCTCATAATATTCCCCAACAAGTAACCATTGAAGAAATTGAAAGAATCTCTCATATCAAAAAAGAAGATATTGTAAAATGCTACAAAATGGCGTTAAATTCCGAAATTGATCCGTCCTTGCAAAGGCG
>JARRMG010000078.1:0-7814 GCA_037386265.1 Nitrosopumilaceae archaeon | reverse complement strand
TTATGAGCCCATCATTCCAACCATTTTTGGAGGAGCACGATATGCTTTGCTTACAAACACCTCGTTATCAGCAGTTACTTGAACAAATTGCATAGAGTTCTCGGGTGGAGGAGAAAGTAGTATTTTGTCTCCAGGTTCTAAAATTTTAAGATCCAGTGTATCGCCATCGCCAAAATTCACATGTATGTTTGTTAGTGGTTTTGCACCAGTATTTTGTATAGTAACTCGTCCAATATCAAAGAGGTTTTGTTTGTCTATTATTGGGTCCACATAAACATCATAATCTTGAGTGGGTACTGACATTTGAATCAAATTTGAGCCAAAACTTACTGCCATAATCCCGATTCCTGCTACGATCACGATTATTAGAACAGTATAGTTCTTCACTAAAGTTATTGTGTGAGTCTAATAATTAAGATTGATTATTCTACTTGGACCCCGTTCCAAAAAGCAACCATTCCTTTAATTTTCTTGGCCGCATCATTTGGTTCAGCATAATACCATGCACAATCTTTGTTGGTTTTACCATTTACGGTTACAGAAAAATAATTTGCTTTTCCCTTCCAACCACAAAATGAGGTCATGTCTGTTTCTTTGAAGTATTCTTTTTTTATTGAATCAATTGGAAAGTAATGGTTTCCTTCCACGACAACAGTGTCATCGCTTTCAGCAATAATTACATCATTCCATTTTGCTTTCATGTCTTGACTTGATTTTTACTATATTTAAAAAAAGCACCCATTGATTTTTAAAAATAAACTGTTTGTTCTAAAACCTTGGCATTACACTAAGTCTGGACTTTGAAGTTATTGCAATAATAGATACAATTGAAACCACTAAAATCATTGCAGTTATAGTTCCAAACTCTGGAATGACCCTACCTTCTACAATTTCTACTTCGATTGAATCTTGAAATTCTGATGCAATTCCCTGGTTTGCAGTTACGGTATAGACTCCATCTGCTGTCCATAGAGGACCACCGGTTTTGATTTCAGCCATAAATTCACTGTTTGCATTAGGCGAAATTTGATCGATTGAGACCAATTTCCCATCTGGTGCGTGTATGGTAATTGTAATGTCAGTGTCCCTTGAAATCGCCTTTCCTGTTATTGTTATGGTATCAGAGCCTTCCATCGCCTCAGCAGAAATTTCAAATTCGGAAAAAATTGTCTTATCACCAGTTCCAGGAGCAACAGTGGTTTCTTTTACTAAAGAGTCCCCAGTAACAGTGAATTGAATTCTTGGTGAATTTGTAATATCCTCATGGCTGGCAATCACAGTATAGGTACCCACCTTAAAGCTTGGAAGAGGTGGATGAATTAATCTTTTGAATACACCATCACTATCAAATTGAACATTATAAGAAAAAACAACTTCGCCATCAGGGGCCAAAACTTCCACGTTTAGAGGAATCCATTCGGTCATCCCATTAATGGTTCCATAAACTAAAACAGTGTCTCGTGGAGCAATAGTATCTTGATCAGTGTATATTTGAATTGTTCCTTCTGCGAATGCAGAGGAAATTGGGATAAGTGAAATTGCAAGCAAAGTTAGCAGAGTCATCTTTAACATATCATCATTGAAAAAATCTCAGGTATATATGAATTAGGCTTCTTGGATCAGCAGTAGATTTTTTTGGGATCAAAATTTTCAATTCCTAGGTTTTTGTTAATTTGTTAAAAAATTTCCTTGGTTTATAACAGGATGAGGTTATTCTCCTTTGATCTCTTCTCTGCTTTTAAAGTCAGGAGTCACTCCAAGCGAATCATAGTTTCCTGAAGAACAAGTAAAACACATGGAGTCCTTTGGGATACCTACAGCGTTTGCCAGATTTTCAGCATCGTTGTACCCCAAAAAGTCTGCACCAATATCACGTCGTACCATTTCGGTGATTTCGTCAGAAGTCATTTCTTTACCGTTAGTGTAAGTTGCAAGTTCTTGTTGCGATGGAAAGTCAATTCCAGCATAACATGGAAAATTAATTTGAGGATAGGTAATCAGCATACTAATTTTTCTTGCGCCTGCACGTCTTAATGCCTTGATTATGGCCTTTGAGCTAGTTCCCCTGACCAGACTATCATCAATAACAACCACATGCATTCCTTCTATGATTTCTCGAATTGGAATAATCCAACGATTTATCTCAACCCTGTCTGTTTGGTGTGGTTCGATGAAACTTCTCAAAGGGCCTTTCTTACTGTATCTGTCTTTTAGAAGCCCCTCATCAAAAGAAATTCCCATCTCTTGAGCATATCCCAGTGCTGCGGGACGTGCAGAATCGGGTACAGGAATTACCAAGTCTGCATCTTTTATTGGAAATTTTTTCGCCAAGAATTGCCCAATTCTTTTTCTGGAAACATAGATGTTTTTACCTTCCATTTTGCTAGATGGATGCGCAAAATATGTAAACTCAAATGAGCAATGTGCCTTTGAGGAATCATCTGAAAATCTTTCAGTTTCTAATCCATTTTTACTTAGCCTAATTAGTTCTCCAGGGAACACATCTCGTTGAAGTTTTGCACCTACTGCAGATACTGCAGAGGATTCAGATGCAATAATAAAAGTGTCATCAGATTCTTTGTGGCCCAATACCATCGGTCTGAAACCCTTAGGATCTCGTGCAGCATAAACAGAGTTATCATCAGAAATAAAAGTAAATCAATACGAACCAATCATTTCATTTTTCAAAATAGATAGTGCCTTTCCCATTTGGCCATTTTCAGAAATTAAGGAAACCAATCTTTGCGCAGCTACTAATGTATCACTTGCATTTTGAGGAGTAAAAGAACATCCCCCCACTAGATTGGATAGTTCTTGAACATTGGCAATAGTTCCATTATGAGCAATACATAGGTCTTTCACTTTAAGGGGTTGAGCATTTTCAAGGGAGCTTCTGCCCATTGTAGAATACCGGACATGCCCAATCACAGAAGATGAACGGTATTCTTCTGAAATTTTTTTAAATTCAGATGAAGCTGCAGAAACTAGACCTAGTTTTTTTAAAGGTGGTTTATTTGGAATTGCAATTCCCCAAGCTTCTTGACCTCTATGTTGTAAAGCACGAAGTGCATCAATTGCCATTGGAACCACATTTGTCCCACTAAGACTGAATATGCCTACAACACCACAATTTTCCTTAACCATGTGTTACCAACTCCCCCAGTGAATTTACCCAAGCCTTTTGCGCCTTATCAACGCTTAGATCAACAAGAGATTTTTTTCCATGATTAAACTGTATTTTGTCTCCGGTGAATTTACCAATTAATTTGTAAGAAACATTGTTTTTTTGAAGGGTTTCTTCTAGTTTTTTGATATTTTTCTTCTCAATTACAACAAGATATCTAGAATGACTTTCTGAAAATAGAAGTCTATCTGAAGTTAGTTTTTCTCCAGGGACTTTATCAAGTAAAATTTGACATCCAATTTGATTTGTCATACAAATTTCAGATGAAGCTACTGCCAGTCCCCCCTTGGAGCAATCATGACACGCTTTGAGCAAGTCTTTTTTTATCAAATCAAGAATGGATTTCATGTTCTTTTTTGATTCTGCAAAGTCAACCTTTGGACAATTTCCCCCTGTAAATTTGTGAATGTATTCATAATATTCTGAGCCCCCAAGCTCGTCCTTTGTATCCCCAATAATGACAAGACAATCACCTTCTGTGATCTTTTTTGGAATGAGTGGTTTTTTGTCTATTAATCCAAGCACCCCAATAAGTGGAGTTGGTTTTATTGGCCCTGCAGGAGTCTCATTGTATAGACTTACTTTTCCTCCAATGCATGGAATTTTGAAGTATTTTGCAAAATCGGTTAGCCCTTTGAGTGATTCTAAAAATGTCCAAAAGATTTCAGGATCCTCTGGATTTCCAAATTGTAAATGATCAAGCATTCCAATTGGTTTTGCCCCAGTACACACTACATTTCTGCAGGCCTCCTCAAAGCATCCAATTGCGCCTTCTCTTGGATTAATGTAGCAGTGTTTTGGGTTGCCATCTATTTTAGCAGAAAGAAACTTTCCGTTATCCAGCCGTAAAACAGATGCAAGATATACTGGTTTTTTTGACGGTCTGTCAAGAAGATTGGCATTTGCAACAATATCAGTTGAGATATTAGCAAATGTCTTTGGTCCTTTTTTTACACGCATTAAATTTCCAGAAGTTACCTTACCAATTACAGAACATGCAATATGGAATTTCTTACAAATTTCTTGTAATTTTTTTAATTTTTGTTTACTAGTAATAATGAGCATTCTCTCTTGAGATTCAGAAACCATAATTTCATCAGGGAGCATTCCTGGTTCTCTGGTGTGGACTTTATCTACATCCATCTCTATTCCAATTCCCAAAGTATCAGCAGTTTCTGAAACTGCACAAGACAAACCGCCCCCACCGAGATCTTTTAAGGCATTTATGAGATTGTGGTTTCTTGCCTCAAGGATTGCCTCAATGATTAATTTTTCAATGAAAGGGTCAGGGATTTGCACGGCAGAGCGGTCTTCGGATTCAAGAGAGTCAGATGCAAATTGTGAACCACCAATACCGTCTCTACCAGTGGAGCCACCCATCAAGACTACCAAATCGCCCTTGTTTGCATGGTTTTTGATCAGATTTTCTTTTTTACCAAATCCAATAGCTGCCACATCAACTAGAGCGTAATTTGTATAACATTCATCAAACTCTACTTCTCCACCAATTGTTGGAATTCCAAGGCAGTTTCCATAGTCGGCAATTCCAGTTACAGCATTTTTGAAAAGCCATCTTGCTTGTTGATCTTTTTCTATATCTCCAAATCTTAGCCCATCAAAAATAGCAATAGGTCTTGTTCCAGCTGACAATATGTCACGAATTACACCCCCAACTCCAGTTGCAGCTCCTCCATATGGTTCGACTGCAGATGGATGATTATGACTTTCAATATGGGCAGTAATTACATATCCATCTCCGACATCTAAAACTCCAGAATCATAACCTTTCTCCGAAATGACAAGTGGGCCCGACATCGGCAACATCTTTAGATGTTTTTTTGATGATTTGTAGGAACAATGTTCAGACCACTCAGCGGCCACAATTTGTAACTCTGTGGATGTTGGTTCTCTTCCAATTTTGGATTTTAAATCTTCTAGTTCTTGTGGCTCTAGACTCAATGTGCAACACCCATTGAGTTTAGTAGTGATTCAAAAATTAGAGACGATGGTTTATTGTCAATTGGATTTATTTCAGATTCAACTGCTCGCTCAGGACTGGTAAAAGGAGTTTCATTATTTTCAACAATCAATTTTGTCCACTCACACATAAAATTCAGAGAATTGTTTTTTAGTAAAACACCGGGTAAAAGCCCAGACTCTACAAGAATCTGAAATCCATTACATACCCCTAAAACTGGAATTCCTTTTTGGGCCATCTTTTGCACATCTTTGATTATAGGGCTATGTGCTGCAATTACACCAGCCCTGAGTCTATCACCATATGAAAACCCTCCTGGAAGAATTATCGCATCAATATTTTTTGGCAATCCCTTTTCATGCCAAAAGTATTGAGCATCAAAATGAAATACATCGGTCAAAACGTGAAACATATCTCGATCGCAATTACTTCCAGGAAAAACCACAACACCAACTTTCACAAGAATTTTACCGAAGACAGATATTTAATTTGAATCTAGACAGAAAATCTTTAAGCAAATAATTGTAACTGATCGATATGGGACAAGTACGCGACATTATGCAAAAAAATGTCATTACAATCGGCCACGATAAATCAGCCCTTGATGCCTCAAAAATGCTAAAAGAAAAAGAGATCAGTTTTTTGGTAATCCAAAAAGAGCAAAATCCCATCGGCTTGGTTACTGAAAGAGACATCGTTCAAAAAATTGCAGCGCAAGACATCAAAGCGTCAGAGTTTTCTATTTCAGAATTAATGTCAAAAAACTTTAGGTGGGTATCCCCTGAAGAAGACATTGAAATTGCAATTCAAAAAATGCTTAACAACAACATTAGAAGGCTTTTGGTGCTAGATAATGAAAAACTCGTAGGAGTCATAACTCAAACTGATCTTGCAGCATTTCTGAGGAGCAAGTTGCTAATTAATGAGACAGTCAAGAATCTAGAAACAGACTAGTCAAGGACATCTATTGTTACTTTGCTTACCATAGGATTGTAAATGCGTAGTTCATCGCAGACTTCTTGAACCTTTGTTTCTGCAGTTTTTTTGTCCTTGTCTTTTATGGTGAATTTTAGCATTTTTGCAGTCTTAATTTTTGAGATATTTTTGTGACTTCCTTTGAGTACCAAGTCTTTTAGAATTGTGTCTCCTTCAGGGTCACTAATTCCAGATTTGTTTTCTATAGTTACATGCACAGTAAAAGTTGCCATGAGTGTTTTGAAAAATAAAAATGCGGTTAATCTATCTTCCGAAATAATAATACGCTTTTATACTTGGATTGCAATACAAACCAGATATTTGGTTTTGAGGATGAGTAGTTCTCATGAGCACCACCCATTACCGGTATCAAAATAATTATGAATTTTTAAGAAAATCAATATGTTTTTTGTATAGTCCTGGAGAATAGTCAGGATTTTCTAAAATGAGTCCTTGATTTATCAAATCCTGTTTTGACAAGTACATCTCTTTTTCAAATATTCCTTTTTCATCAAGCGCGGAACAAATTTTTTTCCACATTGAAACTTCTTCTGTGTTTTTGTTTGCAGTAGAATAATAAATGTAAAGAAGACGAAGTTTGTTGTATTCATCGATTGTTAATTGTTTTTGAAGAAAGTAATTTCGCTTTAATTGATTAAAATACACTAGTCCTTTGGCAGTTAATACATAATCAAATAATTTCGGATATTCTTCAATTTTAATTGGATGTAAGGGATCTAGTCCATTATCATGCATAGATTACCTTAATGGATAGCCTCTAAGAAAAGTTTTTTGATAATTTATGGCTTGTATTTTTTTAGTCCTTCTTCTAAAACAAGATTCAAAACATGTGAAAAACTCACAGAGCTTGAAGATGTTTTAATCATTTTTGCTTGAAGATTTCTTAGTCGTTCTGAATTAGTGTCTTCCAATACTATGGTAACCCTTGATCCCACATTCTTATTATCACCTTTTCATATAAAAAAAGTCCCATTATGACGAATTACGCTCATAATGGAATTTATAATAGAAAATCTTCAAAAAATCAATTGGCAAAACAAAGATACTGGAAAATCACACCGGATGAAATTGAAAAGTTTGTCTATAACGAAGACAAATTACTAAACTGGGAAATAAAATGCACAAAAGAACCCGAGGAAGAGGCTCGATTCATAGGAGTCTTCCTGTATAGAAATGGAACTCCCTATGACTACGAATCCATTAAAGGCCTGACTTATTATTACAATAACATTCCACGTTCAGAATTACCATCCATTACAAAATTTCTTCAAGACAAATTTGGAGGAAAAGAGATGGAAAAAGGAGAAAGAATATTCCTCAAAGACTCAAAGGTGTTTTTTTCAGGAAAAGAAATTGCAGACTTGGCAAGAGATATTGAAACTAAATTCAGTACCAAAGCAATAATCACTTTAGAGTTCCAAGACCTCACCCAAGAAGAAATGAAAGAAGGAGGGTTGCCTGAGGCCAAATTGCTACCAATTCCAGGCAAATAGATAAGTTACTTTAAAACAAGTAGATCTTAAATGTCCGAGCTGAATGAAATCCGCCATCATCTCGACGAGCTTAGAAAACGAGTATTGCATATAGTAATAGTAATTGGAATCATAACAATTTTTATCCTGACCTTTCATGCCGAACCAATCGAGTTTGCAGGAC
>JARRMG010000077.1:0-4073 GCA_037386265.1 Nitrosopumilaceae archaeon | reverse complement strand
TTTTCTCTTGGCAGCTGTCTTTTTCTTTACAGTTTTCCTAGCTGGTTTTCTCTTGGCAGCTGTCTTTTTCTTTACAGTTTTCCTAGCTGGTTTTCTCTTAACTGAATGTGATCCAAATGTTTGTTCTTTGAGATTTTTTAGTTCATCAAGTTCCGCTTTTATTTTCGCCACTTCTGCCATCAAAAATTCATTGGATGGGATTGGTTCTTTTTGTTGCTCCGGATTTTTAGACATGTATGCAAGTTCAAATTTTAAGTATAATTTAAGATTTTATGAGAATTACTCTAATTCAAGGTTTTTTTCTTGCTTTTATGATATTTGATCTCCATTGGATTCTTTCTTCTGTTCTTTTCTGTATTCCATCTTCAACCAAATTGGGGTGATTATTGTTGTTACTGCCACCATAATCACAATGGTAGAATATACGTTTGAAGTTAAAATGTTCGATGTTACTCCTACCCCTGCAACAATTAATCCTACCTCTCCTCTGGAAATCATCCCGATTCCTACCTTCATTCCCTGGGATTTGCTTTTCAAAAACATCATTGCTGGAATTCCACAACCAAACAATTTTGTGACTATTGCAATAGCAATAATTACTCCACTTAACCCAAGAATCTCTAAATTTACTGCCCGAAGGTCTACTTGTGCACCAATAATTGCAAAAAACAATGGGGCAAAGATCAATCCTATTTTTCCAATGTATGTCTCAATTTTCTCAAATACCTTGCTCGTGGATAATGCCATTCCTACTGCAAAAGCTCCTACGATGGGTGATAATCCGATAGAACCAGCTAGGGCAGCTGCACCAAAAAATGATGCTGTGGCTATGCCTTCGACACTTCCCTTTGCCTTCCACAGACGTGGAGATACTACTTTTGGAATGATGATGACAGCTACGATTAACATTACTGCAAAGAATCCTAAAACTTGAAGGATTGTTATAATTACATCTGTGATTTCTCTCGAGTCTACCCCTCCTTCTCCTATTGCAATGGATGAAACTACTGACAAAACTGCAATTGCTAAGATGTCATCTACTACTGCGGCACCTATGATAAGGCGAGCTTCTGGTGACTTGATCTTGCCAAACTCACTTAGCACTTGAATAGATATTGCAATACTTGTTGCAGTAAGCGCTGTTGCAATTAACATGGACTGTAAGGCATCAAAGCCAAACATTTGAAAAACAGCCAACCCTGCAAAGAACGGTACTACTACTCCGAGTGTTCCTACCGTGAAGGACGCCTTGCCTCCCCTCAAAAATTCTTTTGGAGTCATCTCGAGTCCTGCCATGAACAAAATTACAATGGCTCCGATCTCTCCTAGAATTCGTATCTCATCGTTAATTTGCAATAATTGTCTTCCATCCACCACAAAAAATCCACCTAAAGCAAATGGCCCAACAATAATTCCTGCTAATAATTCTCCTAAAACAATTGGTAATTTTAATCTCAAAAATAGTTCTGCCATTAGTTTGGCAGCAAATAGCAGAATTCCAACCCCGATTATAGTTTCAATAAAATGTGCTTCTGCCATTACTTTACATTCCCATAAGTGCTTCCATATAAGGGAACTACTGTTTAAATTTAATTTAGAAATTGTCTAATTATGCTATTTTTGTTGAATTTACAATTACTCCTTTCTTTGAAGTAATTCTTCCAATCTCTTGACTTGAAATTCTATGTTGTTTGAAGATTGATTTTATTTTATTTGCTTGGTCTTGGGGGGCAATTACGCAAAATCCTACTCCCATATTGAAGGTCTTGTACATTTCTTCAGGTTTTACCCCCTGCTCTTGAATCAAACCCATGATTGGAGGTAATTTAGGAAGGAAATCTATCTCATATCCTATATTTTTGAGCCTAAGAAGTTTGGTAAATGAACCTCCCGTGATGTGGGCAAACCCAGTCACTTTGCATTTTTGAACCATTTCAAGTACTGGTTTAACATAGATTTCTGTTGGTTTCAACAAGGCTTCTCCTATCTTTCCAACTCCTTTGACTTTGTCTTTAACCGAATATTTTCCTAAAAGGGCTTTTCTTGCAAGTGAATATCCATTGGAATGAATTCCGCTACTGCTTGCCCCAATAATCACGTCTCCGATTTTTATTTTATTTCCTAGAACAATTTCTTTTTTTGATACCAACCCAACAACCATTCCTGCAAGATCAAAAGCAAATCCTTTACCTTCAATCACATCTGGCATTATTGCAGTCTCTCCGCCAACTATTGGCATTGCAGATTTTTTTGCTCCATTTACTAAACCTTCAACAATTTTTTTGAAAATTGATTGTTCATTTTTGTTTGCTGCAATATAATCTACAAATGATATTGGTGTTGCACCAATACATATGATATCATTAACATTCATTGCAACACAATCAATTCCAATTGTGTTGTATTTTTTCATCAAATTTGCAATTATTACTTTGGTTCCGACTCCATCTGTGTGGGTTGCCAAAAGTTTTCCTCCAGGAATCTCTACAATTCCTGCGTAATGACCAAATCCATGTGCTATCTTTGCCTTCTTTTGGAGTTTGTGAGTTGACGCTATTAATTTCCCAATGGCAGCCTGACTCTTTTTTATATTTGAAATATCTACTCCTGCTTTTTTGTATGTCAGCACCATAGTTTTGTGCGGATTTGCTGCGAATAAAAGAATTTGCCTAAAGAAGGGATCACATGTACATGCCAGAAAGCTCTTCTCTGTGCTCTACATATTTTTGAGACAGCTCGGTAAAATCTTCGTGTAATCTGTCTTTTTCTTTTAACAGGTCTCCGACGTCTATGTTCATTTGATAAAATCGATTTATGGCCTCAATTAAGGTGGATGCTGCAGCAGGATCTGGGTCTACCTTGTTTGCCTTTGCAAGGAGTGTGAGGCCTTGAATCTCTCTTACTAGACATTCGTTTAAAATCCCACCAGGTAATCCTGTGATGAATCCTTGGGGGATTAGGCTAATGTCTGCATCTGCCATTGTTCTTACCAAGTCTTCTTCGGCTGCACAATATGCCTTATCATCATGCTCATCACTTGCAACACCATCTAAAATTACAATTTCTTTGGATCCTTTTTCTGCAGCCCAATCTAAAATTGAAGAAACAATGGTGTATAGTCCTTCCATTCTTAATGTTATTTCACAAATTATTGCACAAATCGTGCCCTTTTTGTTTGAATAAAATCTAAAGGGATGTCGAAGTCTTCCTCTGATAAAAACAGTTGATGGTGGAAGATATTTTGATCTCATCACTCCAATCTCTTTCATTTCTAATTGCTCTATGATGTGATTAATTGATAGTGGTCCTACAAGACCAGCTCCGACAAAACCTGCAAATATTATTGGACTGTTAAATTTTGTTTTATTTATCTCAAAAACTTCTGCATCTGGAAATTCTTTTTGCACTCCTTTCGTCGAATCTTTCTGTCTAATTACTTTTGTGAATAAACAGATTCAACATCACTCTTCCCTTGTCTGTTATCGAGTAGATGACATTTGATCCAACAGATTTTTTCTGTACAAAATTATAATCCACACACAGATGCAAATAGTTCAAAAATGATTTTTTCATTCTGATCTTTGATTTTGAATACAACTCTGAAAAAGTCATTGGGTTTCCTCTAAGCTGATACAATAGTTTCAGAAGCGATAGTGTGCTGTAGTCTTTTGTTCTTGCTTTTACTGCGTCTAGTATTTGCTCGTCTCTTTTGATAATAAAATCCTCAAATTGATCTGCTACCTCTAAAGGTACGTAGGTTAGTCTTGCTCTCATCATACCGTATGGTACGGTACATTACCTTATTAATGTTAATCTCATGTATTGTTTGTCTAGATGAGTGATTTTTTTACACCTTTTTGATAAGTGTCATTTAAGTTCGAATCAGCCCATAAAATGAAGATCTGGCTTAAGATCATTTAGTTTGCAAATTAATCTATGATCAAAGTATGGAAGGTTATGGGAGAATTCATTATTATTTGATTAATTTTTCTCATAAATCAAAAATACAATTTTCAAATTTAGATGGTTGAATTTTGTGAAGATTTGGATTGGTAAAAATTTCTTTTATTTTA
>JARRMG010000076.1:0-4517 GCA_037386265.1 Nitrosopumilaceae archaeon | reverse complement strand
CCGGAGACGAATAAACAAAATCTTTCTATGAGGTATTTGTCAAAATGAAAGCATCTGACCTTTTGGTAAAGTGTTTAGAATCGGAAGGTGTTGAGTACATTTTTGGAATTCCAGGAGAGGAAAATGCTGACCTTATGATGTCACTCGCAGACTCTAAAATCAAATTTATTCTGACTAGGCACGAACAAGGTGCGGCGTTTATGGCCGATGTTTATGGAAGATTATCTGGCAAAGTGGGGGTTTGCCTGGCTACCTTAGGGCCTGGGGCAACCAATTTGGCAACAGGGGTTGCTAATGCAAATATGGATAGATCTAGGCTTCTTGCAATAACAGGTCAAACTGATGCCCACCTATTGCACAAAGAATCTCATCAAAACCTCAATGTTGTAAAAATGTTTGAACCCATTACAAAATGGAGTTGGTCGATTAGATCTGCTAAGAATATCCCAGAAATTGTGAGACGTTCATTTAAAATCGCATTAACAGAAAAACCAGGGGCAACTCATATTGAATTACCTCAAAATGTAGCAAAAAAGGAAACTGACATTCCGCCAATAGAGCCACAAGAAATTTTTCGACCAAAGGCAAACGAAGATCAAATAAAAAAGGCAGCAAAAATGATACTGGAAGCAAAAAAACCAATTTTATTTGTGGGAAATGGTTGTATCCGTGAAGATGCAAGTTATAATTTAAGAAAGTTTGTTGAAAAAACAAAAATTTACTCCATTAATACTTTCATGGGAAAAGGTATAATTCCTGATGATTGTGAAACTCATCTCCAAACTATTGGCATCAAAGATGCAGATCATGCACTAAAAGCAATTCTTGAATCTGATGTAGTAATTTCAGTCGGATATGATTTAGTAGAATACACTCCAAGAATGTGGAATTCAGAATTGAATAAAAAAATAATTCATGTGGATTTTACTCCCTCAGAAGTTTATACCTTTTACAGACCCGAAGTTGAAATTGTTTCGGATATTGGATTGGCTATGGATGCCATACTTGATGAATTAGAAAAACAACAGACAGATTCTGGAGTAGAATCATATCCAAGAAAGAACATTCCAAAAGTTTTCAAAAAGGTTCGGTCTGAGGTAATTGAGAGAATTGAAACCTTCAAAGAGGACTATTCTTATCCAATTAAACCTGAAAAGATAATTGTCGATGTAAGAAAATCTTTGAATTCTGACGACATTGTCTTATCTGATGTTGGATCTCACAAACTTTGGATATCAAAAATCTATCAAACTCTAGAACCTAATACATGTCTAATTCCAAATGGATTTGCCTCTATGGGATTTGCCTTACCTGGGGCAATAGGTGCCAAATTAGTATATCCGAATAAAACTATTGTAGCAATGACTGGAGATGGGGGATTTCTAATGAATGTCCAAGAAATTGAAACTGCAGTGAGGCTAAAATTGCCAATAATTGTGGTGGTGTGGGTTGATAATGACTTTAATTTGATCTCCTTGAAGGAGACACACGAATTCGGAAAAAGTGTTTTTACAAAATTTGGAAACCCAAACTTTGTTCAATTAGCTGAAAGTTTTGGAGCAATAGGAATTCACATCAAATCCACAGAGGAATTTTCAAAAGTTTTAGAGAAGGCAAAAACCATTACTGACAAACCTGTAATAATTGCAATTGATGTTGACTATAGTAGAAATGCTGTTTTGTTAGATGATGATTTTCCACCATATGTCAGAGATATGAAAAACCACAAATCCTAATTTCGATTTAACCAAATAAAATAACTAGAAATTATTTTATACTAATCTTTTCAACTGATAAAACCATCATACTATTTTGAAAATTAGTCCTGAATAAATTTTGGATTCCAACTGAATCACTTTTAAATCATTAAACCATTAATCTTTTAGTTTGTCCTTTAAAAGACCAAAAATTCCAAAGCCCAAAATTCCTAAGGTAAAAAAACCAACCAATTCCAAACGGAAAAAATTAGATAGGACAATAAAATCAGAAATCTCTAAAAAAATCACCACGAAAATTAAGAGTAAAAAAACTTCTTTACAAAAACCAAAATCTGCAAAACCTAAAAAAACAACTCACAAAAACAAAGGTGTTTGTTATTCTCAAAAAAACTGTAAGGGAAAAATTATTTCAAGTCAGTGCACTAAAACCGAATGTAAGAAACTAGGCGGTAAGAGCTGGAAAGGATTAAGTGGATGTCAAGAAGTTTCGTAACTTAGGAGTATATTTTTTTGGTCTTTGAGGCAATTCTGTATATTGCAGTTCTAATACTGTCGGCCAAGCTTTTTGGTGAAATCCTACACAGAATAAAACAGCCTACGATAATTGGAAATGTTTTAGCCGGAATAATTGTAGGTCCTGCAATATTTGCGCTGGTTCAGCCAATAGATGAAATTGAAGTTTTTATTTCGATAGGGGTTTTCTTTTTGTTCTTCTTAATTGGGCTCGAAGAGATAGATCTATCTGGGCTTTTCAAAGTTTTGCGTGGAAGAATTTTTGCAGGATCTGTCATTGGATTTTTGATACCATTTACAGCAGCAGGAGTTTTTGGATTTTTAACGATGGATATGGGATTAGTCAAGACCCTAGCTATTGGAAGTGTGGTTGGTGCATCAAGCTTGGGTGTGACTGCCAAGGTTCTAACCGACATGGGAAAACTTCGGTCTACAATAGGATTGGAGATTTTTACTATTGCAGGAATTATAGAATTCATTGCAATCATCTTTACAAGTGTTGTAATTCAGATTAATGCCTCTGCATCCCCAGAGGTTGGTGATTTTGCTTGGTTGTTTGCAAAAATGATAATATTTTTTATCATTGCAGGGTTGGCATCTGTTTTTGTTTTCCCTCGTTTTTTCAGATTTGTCCGACTACACTTGAAGGCACAACAAGTGTATTTTGCAGTAGTAATAGGAATTATTCTTTTAGTTGCCTATTTTGCAGAAATAAGTGGAATTCATGGGGCCATTGGAGCCCTCCTGCTTGGAATAGCAGTGTCTCGAATGGATAGAGAAGAATATCAGGAAATTTCAAAAAGTGTTCATGCATTAGGTTACGGAATATTCATACCCATATTCTTTGCAGGAATTGGCTTGCATTTTGCGCTTGGTTTCTTCGAGCTTCCAATTTGGGTGATTGTAGGATTTTTAATAATTATTGTGGCAGGAAAATTTGGAAGCTCATATCTAGCAGCAAAGGTAGCTCATATGAGACCAGCAAAAGCAGTTGCTTATGGAGTGATGTCAAAAGGTGCAGTTGATCTGGCATTAATGCTCTCATTATTAGATTCAGAAATTCTTGATGATGATCTATTTTCATTGCTAGTTTTTGGAACCTTAATTACAATGGTTATATCCAGTGTAGAACTCCAGAGGCATCTAAAAAAAGTCATCCCTGTAAAGATAGGCTCAAAAGAATTAGCACTTATTCCAATTTACTTCCGAAGAGCAGTTTCAGGATTTACTTCAGAAAAAGCCATGGATGTTTCATTTAATCAAGTGGATCCTTCTACCACATTAGATAACGTTCTTGAAAATCAAGAATTTTCTGATCAAGATTTTGTTGTATCAAAAGAAAATAAAGTTGTTGGAATGGTCTCTAAAAAAGAAATTGAAAAAATTGATAAAAAAATTCGAGAAGATATTACTGTAAAGCAAATAATGCAAAAAAGGTTCCAAACAGCTATACCTCAAGAATATTTGTTTTCAGCGATTCAAAAATTGAATTCTAATCCAGTACAAATTGTACCTGTAATAGATCCTATTGATTCTCGTATTATTGGAACTATTAGTCCTACCAGTGTAGTAAAACTTCTTGAAGCAAAAGAAGCAAAAAATTCCAGTTAATCCTACAGCCTTTCAATTTTAAGAATTGTAGAACTTTCGTTTTAAAAATATAATATTTGTTTAAATGCAGAATATACTTGAAATCATTGTGGATAAATCAAAAATAAAAAAAGAGATAGATGATTATTTTTCTAGAATTGAAGATCCTTCCGCAAAAGCTATGCATCAATTTTTCAAAAAAAAACGGAAATATATTTTTGGTCTTTGGAGGGTGACAAATTATTCTAATGTGATACCTTGGATAAGATTGGGAATACCTAGTGATGAAACAACTCCTTCATTAGAAATAGTTCTTCCGATTTTACATGGTGATATGCCAAAATTATGGTCTCAGGGAAAAAGCTATTTTCGAATGGTAATTGGATACAAACCAGGAAAACATGGTCCTATAATCCAATTCTTTACCAATTATCTAGGCATGCATGATGTGCCAGAAATTCTAGAAATTACAACAAAGTTCCACAGAAAAATTAGATCCTATAGCAATTTCAAGGATATGAAGTAAAATCAAAAAGTGTTTTGAATTTAATTGAATTTTTGAATTGAATTAATCATTATCTGTTCAAATCTCCGGCAAAATCTCCAACTATTTCTTCAAGAAGATCTTCGATTGTGATTATTCCCTCTATTGATTCATCGTCACTACGTACAATTGCCATATGACTTGCATTTTTT
>JARRMG010000075.1:0-4100 GCA_037386265.1 Nitrosopumilaceae archaeon | reverse complement strand
AAGGGCAACGAGTAACAAAGGGCAGCGTCATTGCGGATGGTGCTTCTACAGATATGGGTGAACTGGCGCTGGGCAGAAATGTTCTTGTTGCTTTTATGCCTTGGCGCGGTTATAACTTTGAAGATGCCATTATAATAAGTAATAAAGTTGTTAGTGAAGATGTTTATACTTCAATTCATATTGAAGAATTTGAATACTCATACAAGTTACTTCAAATGCCTTTCTTTTCTTTTTTTCCAAGTTAAACCATTTTTTGGGATGGATCTATTCTTGAAAAGAATAAATTCAAGGGGGATGGATTTTTGTTGAATGAAAGATCCTCACAATCACCGACATGTTGGATATGGAATGATTGCCGTGGCTGGAAGTTTGGCCGCAATTGGATTGATTGCTTTGTTTATCGGAGGAGATGTTCTATATGGAGACAATATCCAAAGAGATAACACGGCCCACTTTAACGAATGCAAGGCAAATGACTTTAAAACCGAAGGGTGTGAAAAATACCACAGTCGTATTAATAATGAAATTTCTGGAATTTACGTAGATTTAGAAAACTAGTAACCATTTGAAAAATCTTCCCAAGAGTTAAGATTTTTTGTTAGTCTATTCATCTCAAAGAACGCACCTCCAACTATTCCAGCTTGATAAAACGTATACAAGAAGACACCTGAAGATGTAGGGTCAGAGTCTGAAAAACTTAGTGCAAGCATTGAAAAGAAAACAAAAGTTCCAACAAAGGTGACCAATTTATTTAAAATTCCTGTATTCATTCCAACAATTCTTTTGGTTGCTGCAGCCATCAAAGTAATACTGGTGATAATCAGAAAAGTTGCACCTCCATTTGCGGTAATGAATTCATTTATCCAAGGCAACAAACCGTCTTCAACAATATTTGTTTCAGGCATGATGCTGCCGCCATTGATAGCAAAATTTACCGCGCTAAACAATCCACCAATTACAAAAAAGAACAAAAAGATTTTCACAATTGATCTTTTTAGAGGGCTACGGGTTTCAGATGGGCGTACAGCACGTTCTGTAATTCTTAGACCATATAGAAATCCAACTGCCATGGCAGGAACAAACATCAGATTGATTAGAATGGGAGATTCACTGTTTAATTTGTCAATTTGGGGGAAAAATATCAAAAATAACAATATTGCCAACGAGGCAGCAGTCACAAATAACACAAGATTCAGATAATTATGACTAGAAGATTCGGACAAATCATAGGTCCAATTTGACATTTTATTAAATCATCAAAAAATCATTAAAAAGTCAATCAGAAAATCATTTGGTCAAGTTATCAATTCTCTTTACCCTTTTTAGTAGTGAAAAACTAGAAAAGAAAATGAAAGTCTCACTTTCAATCTCAACTATAGGTGTGATTATTTTTTCTTTGGGAATAATTTTTCATCTCCAAGGACAAGCAATTGTAGGGCCCCAGTCTTCTTTTATGTACGCCAATCCGAGCTGGATAACCTATGGAATTCAAATTGCAGTTTTTGGAGGAATTATTACAGGAGTTGGAATTGGAATAAAATTCCTTAGAGGGATATAAGCAACTCTAAGCATAACTGTAAATGAAAATTATCTCAATTTTTGATTTGTGTATTATCACTCAATTGAAATTTAGATTTTAAAATCCCGCATTTAGCGGATCCTCAGGTTTCATGATTTCACGCAAAACTATTGTCGCAAAAGAACCTCTTGAGAGAGTAAAATCTACTACATCATGGTTTGAATAATAGTTAGAGATACCAACAGCTGCCTGTCTAAATCCTCCTTCATTGCTAATTTCTTGCATTTCTTTGATGAAAAAATCTTTGGGAGAAATTTCTTCTAGTTCCAATATTTTTGAAATATAATAATCAAACCGAGTTTTTTTGTAATAAGAATAACCCACAAATGGAACTGACAAGCGTTGTTCTCCACCTTTGACATATTTGCCAAGTTTGTCTTTAGAGTCAAAACAAACATCTCCTTCTTGGGATTCAAACAAGATTTCTCCTCCTTCAAATGAAGAGCTAAGAGTACAATTAAACAAATATGATTGATAAGCTTGAATGTAAAACCTTCTCAAAGATAGAGGTATTTTTTTAACAGATAGTTGAGAGTCCCCACTATCAATCATTTCTTTGAGTACAATCTTTTCTATGTCCATTTGAGGAGGGATTTGGTCAAGGTATTTTGCATAATTTGCAGAATCTTGTAGTTTTTCTCGAATCTCATTATTTTCTTCAGAGTCATAAGGAGAAGTGAAGCTCAAAATAAGATTAATTGCTTTTTTAAAATTTCTCTGAAGCATTGCCTTTCCAATCAAATGGGTTACCGGCCTTTTTGAGCCAAATCTTTGATAACCATAAAAATTTAAAATTTTATTTTTTTCATGGAATTCTTGGATGCTGTCTTTACCTCCTGTAATTTTTATTTTGAAATGATTTCCCATCATGTTCTTTTTAGTTAGCGGTTTGTTCACAAATCCCAGTTTTTTTAAAGAATATTTTGCGGAGGTATAATCATCAATAGTATGTCCTATATTGTTTGCACATAGGAATTGTTTAGTTACTGCAAAAGAATCTTTCAAACCAAGTGCCTTTAATCTAATACCTTATTTTTTAAAAATATCTGAAACTGCATGATTAGTATCAATGTTTTTCTTTGTTAGATTGTAAACGGCATAATCACCTTTTTCTTTAATTTGTCCCAAGCTTTTGTCAGAAATCACTTCATTGACTTCAAAGTCTTCAGGAGATGTTTTGATTTTGCCACCTATTCCTGGAAAATCTGTGCTATAAACAGAAATCCCAATTTGAGAATCTAATTTTGGAATCACGATTCTATAACTACTGTTACAAATTTACTGATAGAGACCTCATCGGTTTGAGCTCCTAAAAGGGCCTTGTAGGTCCCAGGAATTGCTTCTTCGGATGCAGAAATCATCGCCTTGATGGGACGAGGAGCATCAAAATCTAATTGAAAATTAGATGGAGTTTCAGAATCAACATTTACATTCAAAAAATCATGAGTGTCAGATAATATCAAAGAAACATCTGATATATCCTGAGCAGTTTGAGGAGATACCACAAATGTCAAATCTACAGATTCACCGGCCTTAAGAGTTACAACATTTGAACCCAATTCTATACCAAGCGGAAGTTCAACAGAAGTGTCAACAACTCCAATGTTGTTTTCAACCCATTCCGTAAACCAAATTTTATCTCCGTCCACTGTAAAATCAAAAACCTGGGCAAGACCACAATTTTCCATATCTCCACAATCACCCCAGTTTGGATTCATTGATGGTATGAAATATTCAACCAGTGATTCTGTTTTAGGGTCCATTACTGCTATTCGATTTGCGGTTTGTTCATTGAACACTAGTTGTCCAGAATCATTTGTTTCAACCCAATAAGGTCTCGAAATTGGCGAGATGATAATACCGCTAGAATTTCCATAGGTGGAGGCAGGGGGATCTGAAGTCACATATTGAGTGAATATTTCATCCTCAGGATTAAAACTAAAGAAGTGAGAACTAGAAGTGTCAACAAGCCAAATTTTGCCATCTTCAGTTGCAACAGCTCCATTTGGAGTTTGCATAGTTTCAGGTAGGGGTAAAACGTCAATATAATCAAACAAAGGCAAAAGTTCTTCGCCAGAGTTTGCTACTGTTGCGCGATATCCATCTTGATCGAATTTTACTAATACACCACTTTGTTGAAATAACCAATTGGTGTACCATAGATTATTGTCTGCATCAATTGCAAAATCACCTGTTACTGAATCATCAACCGGTGAGGGAATACTAAGATAATTAAAGTCCTCACCAACTTGAGTAGGATCTAAGAACGTAATTTTATTTCCAGTAAAATCATTTATGATAATTTGGGAGCCTTCAAACTTTAATTTTTGAGGAAGAGCATCACCGTTTGAAGGATAAGTAAATCTTTGATATTTTTCATCATCTGGAGTGAATTTCCAAATAGAGTCAAAAGTTTCTTCAGTATACCAGATAGAACCGTCTGGAGCGGCATCAATCCCCCACATCATTGATCTTCCATTTGGAGGCCAAGATGGATTTTCAAATTCAGTGAATGTTTCTG
>JARRMG010000074.1:0-4200 GCA_037386265.1 Nitrosopumilaceae archaeon | reverse complement strand
ACAGTTTGGTTTGCACCTACTGATCCCGGAGAACATGACATCCAGTGTAGGGAGTACTGTGGATTAATACACTATAACATGCGTGGAAAATTAATTGTGGAGGAGCCTTCGACATGAACCTAACGCTTTTATCTAAACTTGATTCGATTATTTGCGAGGTAGTTTACTAATGGTCCTAGAATTACAAAAACCACGTCCAGTATGGCAAATTATGTTCTCTACGCATCACACTGATGTAGGTTTGCTGTATCTAATTTCATCAATAGCATTTCTGTTTATGGGAGGAGCCCTTGCACTGTTAATTAGAGCAGAATTATTCTTACCAGGATCACAATTAATTGCAGATTCTATGACCTTTAACAGAATCTTTACTGTTCATGGAACAACTTTGATATTTTTATTCTTGCTTCCAAGTGCATCTGCAGTTGGTAACTACTTTGTTCCAATTATGGTAAGATACAAGGATATGGCATATCCAAAACTCAATGCAATTGCATTTTGGATGATTCCTCCTGGTGCTGCCTTAATCTGGCTAGGCTTTGCAGACTTTACATGGTATGCAACCCCTCCATATTCTGTCATTAGTGCTCCTGGTCCAGCTGCAGATATGTGGATTTTTGGACTTAAAATTTTGGGAATTTCTTCAGTATTAGGAGCAATTAATTTCATTGTTACAATTTTGAAATGTAAACATCCTGACATGTCAATTGGTCAGGTTCCTTTGCTGGCATGGTCATTTCTTTCTTCATCGTTAATTGTTCTAGTTGCAATTCCCACATTTGCGGCTGCACTTTTGATGCTACTTACTGATAGATTAGGAGTTACCGGATTCTTTAACCCCGCAATGGGCGGTGACCCAATTGCATATGCACATCTATTTTGGTTTACATTCCACCCTGAAGTCTACGTACTGGTTATTCCAGCAATTGGAATGATGTATGAAATCATTCCAAGGTTTTCAAGAAAGCCAATATTCAGTAAATCCTCTGGAATCTTTGCTTTTGTTTTGTTAGCAATTGTAAGTTTCTCATCGTGGGCACATCACATGTATGCCACAGGAATGACTTTCACTGAAAAAACAGTATTCATGATAGGAACACTTGCCGCAGTACCTGCATCTGGAATGCATGTATTCAACTTTGTCGCTACTATGTGGAATGGACGAATCAAATTCCTAACTCCAATGATGTGGTCTATTGGTGGAATCGCGTTATTCTTCTCTGCAGGGGCAGGAGGTGTTGCAAATGCAGCTATGCCATTGGACTTTACAACTCACGATACCTATTGGGTAGTTGGACACTTCCATCTATTTGTCATGGGAACAATTGCCTTTGGTACAATTGGCTTTATCTACTACATGTTCCCATATGTTACAGGTAGACTTTACAATGAAAGCATGGGTAAAGTACACTTTGTATTATCCTTTATAGGAACTATTTTGGTATTCTTTACACAACACGTACTTGGCCTATATGGTATGCCACGTAGAATATTTGATTATCCAGAAATCCCAGAATGGATTGCTATGAACCAAATTGCAACAATTGGTGCAATGATTATTGGTGTAAGTATGGTTATTTTCCTAATTAACCTCATTCACAGTTCTGCCAAAGGAAAACCTGCAGATATTCACGACCCATTTGGTCTTGGAGGCAAATACTACTATCCATTTGAATCAAAGAACCCACACCACTAGGAGATAATGAAAAATGAGCGAAACTGAAACAGTATATCGAACAACCTCTGCAAGGACTGCAAAAATGATGGCAATAATGCTTGGAATTTGCATCGTAGGTGGAGCAATATTCTTTGGAATGTGGGATTACTGGATTTCAGCTCCATCACCAGCTGCAATTGCTAGAAGTGGTGTAACAGAAACTGGACCTGCTGCAGTTGCCACTGGACAAACCATAACCCAAGATTTGAATTTTGTTCAAACCCCAGACGGGTTTACTGATTTGGCTTTCAATGCATTGACAGGAGAACCTGGACACAATCCATCAATTAACGCCGAAGTTGGAGATAAAATAGTTTTCAATGTGAAAAACCAAGATGGAGGTTTCCATGCATTTGGTGTGACAGCCGCTGAAGAAGGATTTGCAGGAATAATTCCTGGCAGTGAGGTTGGAAGCGCTTCTAGCCCATTAGCGCAAGACGATTCAGGTTCATCCGAATTTGTTCCAACTGAAGCAGGAACATACTATTACATCTGTACAGTTCCAGGACACAGAGAGTTGGGCATGGTAGGTGAAATTATTGTAGGTGAATCATCTGGACCAGCAGAAGCAGCTGCTCCAACTGGAGTAAGCCATGACTTTACCTTAAACTTTGTAGAATCCGAAGACGGATTCAGTGATCTGGCATTTAATGCGTTAACTGGAGAACCAGGGCATAATCCAGACTTTGTTGTAAGTTCCGGAGACGAGGTAACATTTACTGTAACTAATATGGGCAAAGGATTCCATGCATTTGGCATTGTAGCATCTCCAGATGACTTTGGTAACCCCTTATGGGGCTCTGAAATTGCCTCAGCATCTGCACCTCTAAAGGCAGGTGACTCTGGAAGCAGCACATTTACAGCTGGAGCACCTGGGACCTATTATTACATCTGTACAGTTCCAGGACATGCCGCCTTGGGAATGCAAGGCTCATTTATTGTAGAATAAAATTGGCAATACAGTATCTAGCTCTATCAACTCTAATAGTGCTGTATTCTCTAATGTTTGTTGGGGGATATGTTTCAGCAGCAGGACTTGGACTAACGTGTCCAGAATGGCCCTTGTGTCCTAATGGTGTATTGCCAGATGAAGAATATCTTATAGAATGGATTCACAGACTCGTTGCAGCAACAACTGGAACATTGGTTCTTGCGACAGCAGTAGCAAGTTGGATGAATAAAAATGCAGGAAGAAAAATCAAATTTACTAGCACTTTTGCTGGAGTCCTTGTAGTAACTCAAATCACATTGGGTGCTATTGTAATTGATCTTAAACTTCATGCAGTTCTTGTAGCAATTCACTTGGGTGTTGGAATTCTTCTCTTTGCAATGGTATTGTTAACTACACTATTTGCGTTTAAAATTTCAAAATCAACTATTGAAGCTAAAACTTAGACTTGAACTTTAATTTTTCAGGGAAATAGATATACGTTACAACTACTCCTAACGACATTGCCCCTATTGTAATCGCTATGAAGAAAATATAACCAAATGGACTTTGAGTTCCCATGTTAAATGTATAGGTTAGAATCCCAGATTCTCCATCCATATCATAAAGGTCAACCCTTACAACATGGTTTCCGGGATTTTTCCATATGTAATCCATTTCAGTATGCCCACCTTGGTATGATTTTGGAGGAATTGTATCAATTTGTTGTTCATTATAAAAAAATCTGGCTCCTAAAGTAAAACCATCAACTTCCTCATAATCTAGATCAGTCACTCTGAACAAAATTTGTGAAGTTTCACCTATCTGTGGAAATTCTGGTAATGTAGCCACCTGAACTCTATATCCACCTAAGATTTCTTCGGCAGAATTAAACATTGAATGACCGTGGACATCAGACACAATAGGCACAAGCGTTATGATTAAAATTATTATGAATATTGATCGCATTTTTGTCATTCTGATAATTAATACCATGAGAGGAATATAGTGTTAATCAATTTCTTCTGGAAAATCTTCAAAACCTTTAAATCCTAATTGGCAAGAAACAGATTCGTTGACTGTCGTAAGCAAATCAATCGATATTAAAACACCAGTAGACAATGTTTTTACCTATTTTGCAAGACCAGAACATGTATCTGATCAGATCAAAAAAGATTCAGTTGGAATGACCGTAGTTCCAATGGATATCAAAGATGGAATGGGTGTAGGAACAACCTTTAGAGTAATTGGTGATTTTAGTGGTAAACGCTTAGAATGGGATTGTGAAACAACAGAATTCATCAGAAACGAGAAAATCTCTGCAAAACAATTTGAGGGACCATTCAAAAGATGGCAAATCACCAATGAGTTCAAGGCACTTGGTGAAAATCTTACTAAAGTAACTATGACAGTAGATTATGAAATGCCATTTGGCCCATTAGGATCCATCTTAGACAAAGCAAAATTTGCAAAATCCGCAGAAAAGGGCATGGAAACTGCACTCTACAATGTTAGGGGCTTACTTGAAGGAAATGGTTCTATTCCAGTGTACATC
>JARRMG010000073.1:0-8766 GCA_037386265.1 Nitrosopumilaceae archaeon | reverse complement strand
TTTCAGAAATCTAATCTGTGGAAGGTATCCTAACCAAGCAGGTGTAGGTAAAATTACGGTCCCGTGTAAAATCTCGAGTAAATTAAAAATCAGTTCCTTAGTTCCAGGTCCAACATAGATTCTTTCGGGCATTATATCTAATCCAAAATAGTGTTTGTTGTATTTTGAAATAGCCTCCCTTAATTCAGGAATTCCTGGAACGGGAGCATATGCGCCCTTGTCTGCATTTGCCACCAATCTTTTCTGAATCAAAGAGGGAACAGGAAATGGAGACTGTCCAAATGCAAATCCGTAATATCCAAAAGAACACTCAGGGTGCGGGCAGTCAGAATGAAATTCCTGCAAAAAGGTGTTTAATTTCAAATTTTCAGGAAGCTCAATGTCCTCTACTTGCTGATCTACTACAAACTTCAATAAACTAGATTTATTTTGATAATAATAAAGCCGACGGATGTTAAACAGAAAATATCAAAAAGCTAATCTTTTTTACTTAATTTTTGAATTTCATTCAAATTCGGGATTCTCAAGAGATGACACATCACCTAATTCCAATCCCAATAACTTGCATTTTAACAACCTTCTCATGATTTTCCCAGTCCTGGTTTTTGGAAGATCAGATAGAACGTAAACGGCTTTGGGTCTTGCTATTTTACCAATCCTTTGAGATATGTAGTTAGAAATTTCTTGATCTAGATTTTCTATGCTTTTACCCTCTGGAACTACAAATAAAATTACTGCTTCTCCCGTTATGTCATCAGGAACAGTCCTGATGACATAACGGGAGAAGCAGTAATTTTATTTGTAGTTCCAGAGGGTAAAAGCATAATCTCCATGAAACCACAAATTTTCAAATCTATTCCAATAAGTCTCTAAATATCGCTCATCATTATTTAGCAGTCCTCTTGTCATAGCAGGCCACGGAGTTTTAATTACAAGATAACCGTCTTTGCATCTAACAGAATTCCCATCATCATCAACAACCTCCAAGTCGATGCCAGGACATGGTATTCCCACTGTAGACGGTTTGAGTTTCATCCCAGGTAATACAGATAACATTGCCCCTCCAATTTCAGTACCTCCTGACAAATTCATTATTGGGATTTTTTTGTTTCCGACCTTCTCAAAAAGCCACCACCAAGAATCCTCATCTAACGGCTCTCCAGTTGTAGGAATGTTTTTGATTTTTTCTAGTTTGTGTCTAACTGCAGTAGGCGATATTCCAAAAATGGTTACATTGTATTTTTCAAGAAGATTCCAAATACGATTAAAATCCGGATAATCCAATGACCCATCATAGATTACTGCACTTGCGCCTTGTATGAGCAACCCATAAACATTCCAAACCAGACCAGTTATCCAGCCAATATCTGCAGGCCATAATATCACATCTTCTGGTCTCGTATCAATCAGAAAAGAAGATTGGTGCCCTGCAAAAACAGAAAATCCTCCATGAACATGCACTACGCCTTTTGGTTTTCCAGTCGTTCCTGAGGTATATAGAATGAATAATGGATCCTCGGAATCTGTAATTTCAGTAGGGCAACTTTCAGATTGGCCTGAAACCAATTCATCATAAAATTCTAAATTTTCTGATTTTCCATATTGATCAATCCCCTTGTAAGGCACAATGATTATTTTTTCAACACCAGTATTTTTTACGGCTTTTTCTATAGTAGTTTTTTGAGATACCTCCTTACCTTTTCTATAGAAACCATCACATACAAAAAGAATTTTTGCATTGCAATCCTGTAACCTAACATGCAATGAATCCGTACTATATCCTGAAAATATCACTGTTTGAATAGCACCAATTTTTGCAGCTGCCATTATAGCTAAAATAGATTCTTCAATCATTGGAAGGTAAATTGCAACAACATCGCCTTTTTTTACACCTAAAGATTTTAAAGAATTTGCCAATTTAGAAATTTTTTTCTCTAATTCACTATAGGTTAACTGAGATATTTTTCCATCTTCTGAAACAAATGTGTATGCAATCTTTTTCGGACAAAGTTTAGAAAACTTCTTTACTGAAGAGTTGTAAATGTTGGTTTTCCCTCCAACAAACCATTGCGGCCAAGGAAGACCTTTCGATAAATCTAAAACCTTCTCATATTCTTTATCCCATACTATCCCAATATCTTTTTCTACTTCTTTCCAAAACCATTCCAAGTTATTTTTTGCTTTTGTGGATAATTCTCCAAGAGATGAAATTTTGTGTTTTTTCATAAATCTAGAAATATTTGAATTTTCTTTTTGTTCTTCTGTAGGAAAAAATGCAAAATTAGACAATTAGGAATACTAAAACTTGAGAGGTAAAAAATTTTTAAAATTATGAGATATTAACGCCAAGTCTTCTTGCACAGGCAATTGCAGCTTTTCCATCATTCTCAGTAATTCCTGCATTCTCAAATTCTTTGACCCATCCGTATTCTTTACCCATTGTGTTCTCTGCATAATATTGTCTTAAAATCATGCCTATTTTTGACTCTAAACGAGTTTTTGTCTCTTTATTCATGCCTTTTTCAAGCAGGGTTGCATCTGAATTTGCAAGAATTTTGATGAATTCGATATCTTCTAAAGAAAGTTCTGTCATTTTTTTAAGAAATTTTCTTTTTTAGTAAATCCAGAGTAAGGTTTGGATCTGCTTTTCCCTTAGTTTTCTGCATTACTTTACCGACTAGAAAATTAATTGTTTGAGGGTTTGATTTTGATTGTTCTACAGCTTGAGGTTCCTCAGAAATTACATTTTCAATTATTTTTAACAATTCAGTTTCATCTGAAACATTTCCTAAATCCAAGTCAGAGATTAATTGAGATAATTCTTTTCCTGTTTTTACAATTTCATATAATGCATTTTTTGCGTTAATTCTGGTTAGTTTTCCTGATTGAATTGAATCACCAAGGTCTCTTAAGTGATGTGGTTTTAATTTTGAATTGATCCTTTTTTCAGTAGTATCTACTAAACCCATCAAATCAGTTGTAATTATATTTGCGATTTCTTTTGCATTGTTTCCTGTGTGTGCCGATTCAAATAAATCTGAATAAAATTTATCAGAAGACAAAACATCTGCCACTTGTTCAGGAATTTTGAAATTTGTAATATATCGTTCTTTTTTAGAACTAATACTTTCTGGCATTTCTCGTCTTAATTTTTCTTGGATTTCTTGTCCAATCTTAATCCAAGGAATATCACCTTCAAGAAAATATCTATAATCTAATTCTTCTTCTTTGGATCTTGAGGAAATTGTTATTTTTCTTTTATCATCCCAATGTCGTGTTTCTTGTACGATAGGAATTGATCTTGAATGTAAACTTTCTTGTCTTGTAATTTCAAAATGAACAGCTTTTTCTAAATCATGAAATGAACCAATATTTTTTATCTCAACTTTATTACCTCCTTCAATTGAAACATTAGCATCTGCCCTCATGGCTCCTTCTAATCCAGGATCAGAAACATCCAAGTTTTCAAGCAAATCTGATAAAATATTTAGAAAGTCTCGTACCTGTTTTGGATTCTCAAAATCTGGTTCAGTGACAATTTCTACCAATGGTGTGCCTGCACGGTTATAATCTACAAGTGTGATTTGGTTCTTAGAAGAACTTCCCTCATAAATTAGCCTTCCCGGATCTTCTTCAAGTTGAATTCTAGTGATTCTGATTTTTTTATCACCCACCATTATCATTCCAGAACCGCCTATGCTTGTATCGCCATAGATATTCAGTTGTGTGATTTGAAAATTTTTTGGCAAATCAGGATAAAAATAATTTTTCCTAAAAAAAGCAACCCGTTCAGGTGTACTGCAATTTAAGGCCATTGCAATTATTGTTGCTTTTTCAATTGCCTTTTGGTTTGTCCTAGGGAGACTCCCTGGAAGACCCATGCAAACAGGACAAATGTTGGTGTTTGGCTCATATCCTCGGTAATTTGCTTTGCATGAACAAAACAATTTACTTTCAAGTTTTGTTAATTGACAATGAATTTCCAATCCAATTTTGGTCATATCGGAACCTCTGGTAATTTCACTGTGGTTTCTAAAGCGCGGGCTGCTCGCAGTAATGATTTGTCATTATTTCGTCCTGCAAGTAATTGTATTCCAATGGGCAATCCATTTGAGACTGTAAAAGGAACTGAAATTGATGGTTTGCCTGTCAGGTTTGAAGTCACAGTATTAATGTCTACTAAAAATAATGCAACAGGATCATTGATTTTTTCTCCGATTTTAAAAGGCAGGATTGGTACTGTTGGTCCGATCAGATAATCATATTTTTTGAACGCGTCGTTAACTTCTTTGTATAATTTATTTTTCACTTTTAGTGCTTTGAGATAATATTTTCCGGCATGTCCAGATGAAGGTACAAATCCTCCAAGAATAATTCTTCGTGTTACTTCAGGGCCAAATTTTGATCTTGCTTTTGAAATGTAAGAATTAAACTCATAACCCTCTGAAGGAAGGTCATAACCATAACGAAGGTTATCATATCTTGCAAGATTGCTTCCAGCCTCCGTCGCAGTTATGGTGTAATAAGCAGCAACCGAATACTTTACCATGTCAAGAGAGAGGCAGATTTTACGGAAGGATCAATACCTACTCCCATCATTACCTAAATCACGCCAAATATTTTTCCATCTATTCCTGAATCAATTTCAGAAATATAGTCTTCGGCGGGATTTTCTAAAGTGGTATCATCGTTTGGATCATGGCCTGCAATAATGTTGAGCATAAATGCAGTATCCTTTACAGTTCTTGTGATGGGCCCAATTTGCTCTATACTGTTAGCATAAGATATCAAGCCATATCGGCTAACCAATCCATAGGTGGGCTTGTACCCAACAACTGAGCAAAAACTTGCTGGATTTCTCGTAGAGCCTCCCGTGTCAGAACCCAGGGAAGCTACACATTCAAAAGCACTAACAGATACGGCACTTCCTCCAGATGAACCCCCTGGAACATATTCTGTGTTCCATGGATTTCGGCTAGGACCGTAAGCGCTAAATTCAGTGGTCAATCCCATTGCAAATTCATCAAGGTTTGCTTTTCCTACAAAAACAGCATCCTGTTCTTTCAGCCTGGAAATTACTGTTGCATCATATGGTGCAACAAACTTTTCAAGCATTTTTGAGGCGCATGTTGTCTTTGAATGTTTTATGCAGATGTTGTCTTTGACTGAAATTGGCATTCCAAAACAGGCCCCTACTTTTTTACCCGTTTTAATTTTTTTATCTACTTCTCTTGCTTGATCTACAGCTTTTGAATTCACTTGTAAAAAGGCATGTAATTTTTCATCAATGGATGTAATCCTTTCCATGGTTTTTGCAACAAAATCTTCAGCTGAAATATTTCCATTTTTTACTTCGTTTACATAATCTAATGCAGAGATTTTTAAATTCAATTAAATCATCTTTGGAGCCCTAACATAACTTCCTTTGTGGTTTTTTAACTTGTCAATCAATTTATCTTCAAATGGAATATGTTTGTCATTCCTAAGCTGAGATAAATCCATTTCTTGAAATGCTACAATCTC
This sequence comes from Nitrosopumilaceae archaeon, assembly GCA_037386265.1. Taxonomy (GTDB): domain Archaea; phylum Thermoproteota; class Nitrososphaeria; order Nitrososphaerales; family Nitrosopumilaceae; genus Nitrosomaritimum. Next base: position 3,243 of record JARRMG010000073.1, on the reverse strand, counting down.
TTCTTCGACTCCGGCAGAGTCAAGGATACTAAAATAGTCAATCATCGCATGGACCTTGTCAACGAACTCTTTGTGATCATGAACATCTATTTTCATTAATTTTGTTACTTTTTCTATCTCTTCTTCAGATACCAATCAAATCACCTTTTAATGAAATAGAATATCTTTTGATTGTGTGAGATGTTCTTTATTAATTTGAGAAATATATGAAACACAAAAAAGGGATTTAGACATTAGTGATGTTGACTGGATTTCGATATATTACCCTTTATTGTCCAGAATCATATTAAATCTTTAAATCGATAAATCCTGTGAGATTATTACTTGAGAGAGATTCTTTTTTGTGTCATTGCAGTTTTAATCATAATTCCATTATCAACAATGGCTTACGGGGAATCGACTTATGATATATTGATGCCGACTGGTTCGGCAGATCCAAATGCCCCATTTCATTGGTCAAGTGAAAAAGATGGGGATACTTCGGGATTTATAGAGATATTAGTAAATGACCATATTTACTGGAAAAATGCTGATACCGTAAAGCACACAGTAACATCGGGGACTCCAAAAGATGGTCCCAGTGGCATATTTGATAGTGGAGATATTGAACCAGGAAAATATTTTGAAAAAAAGTTTACAGAGGTAGGTGAATTTCCATATTATTGTACGTTACATCCATGGAGAACAGGAGTGGTAAAAGTGGCAAGTGGATTTAGTGTTTTGCCTAGTGTAGCTTCTGACGTCGGAGATGGTTCAAAGGTGTTTAATCTAGAATACAAATTCAATCGGATACTCAACACTGCAAGTGTTGATGAAGAGACCAAATCCATAACATTTGAATTAAAAGGGAATACCAACAGTGAGGATAACACATTAACTATTTTACTTCCATCTGGATTGATTAGTGGAATATCATCTGTAACCATTGATGGGGTCAAAACTGAAAAATATACTCAAGACCTTGAGGATGAATTTACAACTTTGGTAATAAATGACATTCCTCCATCTGCAAAAATAATTACTACTACTGGTTCTACAATAATTCCTGAATTTGCAGGAATGGTTTTGTTGATGTTGATTGTATCCATATCAGTAGTAGTGTTGTTCACACGAAAGCAAACATTCCTTCATATATCAAAATCAATGGCCTAAGAATAAAAAGACCGCCCCAAACTTCAAATTAATGTTGGAATTGATTTCAGGCCAGTAACCGTAGTTCAATATGGTTCGGATAAAAAAATTCATTTGTTGACCTCCTTGACCTTCCCTAAACATGACTTCAAAGGTTCAAGGAATTGCCAGACCTAATCAAATAGTTGTAGGACATGATGTTTATGAGAGACTCCACCCTACTATACAAAAATCATTTAAAGAAATGACAAAAGAACTTTCAGGATGGAATTTTACATCAAAGTTTGGAAAAAAGATAAACTCAGTATATTCGAAATAAATCAAATTTTAAATCTACAAAATAATCAATTAAGGAGTTAATCTATCAACATCCCTTGGATAAAATGTCACATCTCTGATGTTTTCTGTACCCGTAAGGGCCATAATCAATCGTTCCAAACCAATACCACAGCCTGCATGAGGTGGAACTCCATAATCAAATGCCCCTAAATGATACTCAAAGGCATCAGTTTTCATTCCTTTATTTTTCATTCTTTCCTCAAGTTCATTTCTTTTTTCAATTCTTGTACTGCCGGACGATAATTCCAAGTCACCAAACATTAAATCAAATGACTCCGATATTTTTGGGTTTGATTTGCTTTCTTTAACGTAAAATGGTTTAGGTCCTAGTGGCCAATCTTTGATAAAATAAAATCCTTCCAGACCAATTTTCTTGAGATTTGATGGGTATAGATCATCCCCCCATTCCGTTTTTGCTCCTGCTTTTTGCATTTTTTCAATTAATTCGTCATACGAATATCTTGGTATATTTTCAGGTATTTCTGGAATAATAAATTCAACATCAGTGTTTTTTGTTGCATATTCATTTACTGCGTCAATTGAAATTTTTATTATTTCTTCAATTCTAGTCATAACATCATTGTAATCAACAAAAGCTTCTTCCAAATCAATCGATATTGCTTCTGCCAAATGCCTATTGGTTCTAGAAGGTTCAGCTCTAAATATTGGAGCGATTTCAAATACTTTTTCAAAACTCATTGTCAATTGTTCTTTGTACAATTGTGGGCTTTGAGCTAGAAAAGCTTCTTTGTTATAATAGAAAATTGGAAAAAGTGCAGCCCCACCCTCTGTAGCAGTAGCAATCATTTTAGGAGTGTTTATCTCAACAAAATTTTTTCTGGTAAAATAATCTCTTATTGAGGTTAATACTTGACTCCTAACATTGAAAATATGTTGCAAAGGTTTACGTCTAAGGTCAATTGGGCGCACTTCTAAACGCGTATCGATGTTTTTGACTGTTTTAGCAAGAGGTTCAAAGGGAGGTATTTTTTCAACTTCGGAGAATACTCGAAGATTAGCAGGAATTATTTCAAACCCTCTAGGGGATTTTTCAGAGGCTTTTATTTTTCCAGATACTGCAATTGAAGAATGTGCTTTAAGAGAAGATAGTTTTTCGCGAACCTCATCAGGACAGTCACCTTTTTTTGCGACAATAGGAATATCCCCATTTTTGTCTTGAATGGTTACAAAACTGATGTTTCCATGACCTCTTACAGTTAGAACCCACCCCATGACAGTAACCGTATTGCCATCCATAGATGATTCTATTTGATCAGAATAATGAGATCTCCGTAAATTTCCAAGTTCTGTTTCGATCATAATTTAACTAATTTGGCTATTTCATGGTGTAATTAATTTTCCTCCATAACATTTATCATCCCTAACAAATTCAGATTCAATCAAGTTGGCAATACTTATGGCATTAGTGATAGCAACCATGATAATAACAGCAGGATATGTAGGATATCATGCATGGCAAGAATCTCTTCATGAAGAACCTGAGACCCATTCACAGCCCATAGTGATTCAAAATACTCAGACAGGATTTAATCAAATTGTATTTCAGGAAAAATTCGATCTAAATATCTCAAAAATCTAGGTTGGGAATATTTTAGTCTAAATTAAATTAGATGTCCATCCAATTGAAATTATGGTCTTATCAGATAAAGAAAAAATGGTTGCATTAATTTCAAATGGAATTGCAGTTTATTCTTTATACCAAGAAAGAGGCATCTTGCCAGAAAATACTACAATGTTTGATTTTATTTTAAA
>JARRMG010000072.1:0-5863 GCA_037386265.1 Nitrosopumilaceae archaeon | reverse complement strand
GCCGGTGAGCCGTTCGTACACCGTGTTCATTGTGGTCACCATCATACCCATCTCGCGGCAATCCATAATCGCCTCAAAGAGCGCCGGCTGAATACTATATTTGTCTGTGATGGCGATCACCACTTCATCAATCCCTAAATTAATACTTTTTCCATTAATTTTTACATGAGAAAATAATGGTACCAAAGTATCTCCATGTTCCCCCAAAACAAATGCATCTGAAATCTGAGAATTCTTGATTTGTAAGTTTTGAGAAAGTTGTAATCTAAATCTGCTAGTATCTAAACTTGATGCTATTCCTATCACATTATTTCGAGAAAAATTAGTTTCTTTAATGAAATAATAAGTCAAAACATCTACGGGATTTGAGATTATTAGAACATTTGATGAGTTACAAATTTTTTTAATTTCACTAGCAATATTTTTAATCATTTTTACTTGAGCTCCTATCATTTCATTTCGGTTTTTTAAATAGATCCCGGTACTTGCTGTTATGGCAATGATCTTAGAATCTCTAATTTCTGAATAGTCATCAGTTCCTTTTATTGTAATATCAGAATTTTTGGGAATTGCATTTGAAATATCTAATGCCTCGCCTAGGGCTTTACTTTTTGTACGATTTAATAAGACAATGTCATCTAAAGCGTTAGCTGCACATAAAAAAGCAATTGAAGAACCAACCAAACCACTTCCTATAATTGAGATCAGTTAAATCTCATCTCATCTATTTGATTAAAAGAACTGGTGTACGTGTTCTTTGAATCACACCATTAGCTACGCTACCTAAAATTAATTTGTCAAGACCTGATTTACTATGAGAGCTAATAACAATAAGGTCCATTTTTCTAGATTTTGCAAATGTGGTGATGTCTTTTACTACGGAATTAGATTTTAGAATTTGAAGTTTTATTTTAACACCAACTTTGTTAGCTGATGTCTCAAGTTTTTCCATTTGTTTTTTTGCAACTTTAGTTTGTTTTTTTAATAGCTCCGAGTCTGCACGAGCATCATAAAATTTATGATGCCAAGCATCTCCTTCGACACAAGTTAGAAGTGTGATTTTTGAATCGTATTTTTGTGCTATGTCTAATGCTATTTTGAAGGCATGATGAGAAGGGCTAGACAAATCAAAAGGCACCAGAATATTTTTGAATAACATTATTGAAAATGATAGCAAAGTCCAATTTAAAGGTCATACAAGACTTTCTAGGCGTAAAATAACCTGAAGATTGCAGTGCATTGCAATGTATACTGATCTATTAAATCTAAATTTCACCCAAATTAGCTATGCAAGCGTTAATTTCTGGAAGAAAAATTGAGGATGACTCGAGAAAAGATGCTATTCTTGAGGTAATGTCAGACAAGTATTGCCGTGCAATTTTGGAAATTGCAATGGAAAAACCAAAATCTGCAATGGAGATAAGTGCTGAAACTAAGATCCCCATCAGTACAGTATACCGAAGATTACAAACTCTTCATGACAACAAACTCTTAGGAATATCCGGTTCCATCAGTGATGATGGCAAAAAATATTTCCTCTACAAGAGCAAGGTAAAAGCTATTGCCACCTCTTTTAATGGTAGCAATGTAGAGATTGAAGTAGTACCAAATGTTTCCTAACCTTATCCCTTTTCCTTTTAATGAAATCAATTTTGATAATCAATGATCCTTTTTAAATGAAAAAATTAATCATAAAAATATGGAAAAACTTTATTCTTCTTCTGTGATTACTGCAAGTCCTAAATCCTCGGTTTTAGATGTATTAAACAAAATGCAATCCAATTTAATAAAAAGAATAGTTATTACAGAAGATACAAAGCCTTTAGGAATTATTACTGAACGAGATATCAACAAGTTTTTAGAAGAAGATAAAACTTCAAGGGCTATCAATGAAATTCCTATTGACCATGTTATGCAAAAAAATATAGTTTTAATCACTGATGGACTTGAAGATGATTTTTATCAATGTGCATCTAAAATGGATAATTTGAAAATTGGTTCTGTGATTATTGTAGATAAAAGTGGAAATCTATCAGGAATTGTCACTAGAACTGATTTAGTAAAAGCATATGCTAATGTTTTTGGTGAAAAATATCTCGTCAAAGATTTTATGAGCACTAAAATGATAACATGTAGAAAATCAGATTCCCTTAAATTTTCATTAAGTTTAATGAATCAAAATAATGTTTCAAGATTGGTTGTAACTGATGAAAATGGTACTGCTATTGGCTTAATTTCAAGTAATACTCTGCTTACTCACAGCGATTATTTTTCAAAGGGCATCACTCGTTCTAGAGATTATTTGCTTCCATTAAACAAGGATATGGTTGTAAATGATTTAATCGAAGAAAATCTTGTTACGATAAATGAAGATGAAGATTTGGCAAAAGCAGCAAGTGTTATGATAAAGAAAAAAATTAGTGGAATACCAGTTTTAGATTCAAAGCAAAATCTAGTTGGTTTGGTTAGCAAAAGTGATGTGGTAAAGGCTTTTTCTGATGTTGTTCCCCATGAGCAACTAAAAATGAGATATAAAGAAATGTATTAAAATTAAAAAATTTGTATAAAATTTGTAAGAATTTTGGTAATTTATTAAATTTTTAAAGTATTTGATTATCAAAAATGAAAATTGTGATTCTTTATTAAATAAATTAAAAAGTACATAGGTTTGTGGAGGGGCGGCAGAAATTAGGGGTTTTAGCTCTATGTGGTGGTCTATTGTTAACATCAGTAATTTTATACCAAAACGCATCAGCTGAAAGTCTTCCAGAATGGATAAAAAATACTGCATTATGGTATGGTCAAGGATCTATTTCAGAAACTGAATTTCTTAATGCGATAAAATTTCTAATAGAAAATGATTTGATTGAATTAGAAGAAAATGAAACTGACCAAGTCGTTACTGAAAATCTTAGTGCTAGGGTTATAATTCCAAATGGGAATTTTGATATTGCAAATACTGGATTTTATATTCCTCTAAATCTTGAAGTTTTTCCTGGAACTACGGTAGAATGGGTAAATGATGATTCTGTTCCTCATACCATTCAGAGTCAGGATGCTCAAGGGAGTATTATTGGTCTTTTCAACAGTGCACCTCTTTTGACAGGGGATAGTTTTGAATATACTTTTGATGAGTCTGGTGTCTACAATTACTTTTGTTCTCTTCATCCATGGAGAGTAGGTATAGTGACAGTACAATAAAAATATTAGAATTTTCTTTGTAACTTGAAGGTTTTTCTTTTGATTTGAAATAAAATCCTAATTAGAAAAAATAACCAGACTAACATTAAGAAAAAATAAAGAAAATCTCTATCAGGAATATCTGAAATAGGTTCAGAGGGAGATTTCATTTCTTCATCTTGTGCTTCAGGTGCATCAAATGGGGGAGCAAAAACTATTCCCATAATTATTGGAATAATGATTACAATTGCTAATTGAAATACCACATAAAATAATTCATGAATGATAATTTAGATGTATGTTAAAATCTTGTAAATTCATAGATTAAACATTGACAGTTTCAACAAAAATCATAAAAATTCAATCTAAAGGAGAAAACGACATGGTTGATTTAACTGAGGAAGTATCCAATTTGGTAGAAAAATCAGGTATTACTAATGGTATTGCCACAATTTTTGTTTCAGGATCTACTGGTTCAGTCACTACCATTGAATTTGAGCCTGGATTAATCCATGATTTTCCTGAAATGCTCAAAAGAATTGCACCCAAAAATTTGGATTATGGTCATGAGAAGATGTGGCATGATGGGAATGGTCATTCTCATGTAAAAGCTTCCATGCTTGGTCCGTCCCTTACTATTCCCTTCATAGATAGCGAATTATGTTTAGGTACATGGCAACAAATTATATTTTTAGAGCTAGATACACGAAGTAGAAATAGAGATCTAATATTACAAGTGATTGGAGAATAATTGTGTCTGAGTTAAAGAGACGAATGGGTCTTTTCCAACTCACAATGTATGGTGTGGGATTAATTCTTGGTGCAGGGATTTATGTCCTAATTGGAGAAGCGAATTATCATCTTTGTTTCCCAAGGCCGCAGCAGAATATGTATTCATTAAAAATGCATTTAAGAATAATTTTTTTGCTTTTGTCATAGGATGGTTAACTGCAATTACATCAATTATTACTGCTGCAACAGTCGCATTAGGTTTTGGCGGTTATTTTGCTGAATTTCTTGATATTCCAATAATAATTTCTGCAATCGGACTATTAGGTATTCTTTCGATTGTAAACTTTGTAGGGATAAGAGAATCGTCTTGGACAAATACAATTTTTACTATAATTGAGGCCGCTGGGTTAATACTAATTATCGTAATTGGCTTTACCATCAGTAATCCTGAACCGGTAGATTATACGGATAGTCCAACCGGGTTCTCTGGAATAGCTATTGCATTTGTGTTGATATTTTTTGCATTTATTGGATTTGAAGATATGGCAAACGTAGCAGAAGAAGTAAAAAAACCTAGGAAAACCTTACCGAGGGCAATTATTTTATCAGTTTTAATATCTGGAATTCTCTACATACTTGTTTCATTAGCCGTTGTTCGGGTTGTTCCTTGGGAAGAACTTGCTAATTCAGGTGCACCAATGGCATTTGTAGCAGAAAGAGGATTAGGTTCAGAGGCACATATTCTACTTTCAGCAATAGCTCTTTTTGCAATAACCAATACTGTTTTGATTACTCTTGTTGCAGGCTCTAGGATTTTTTATGGTATGGCAAAAGAAAAAGTATTCCCACCTATGTTAGAGAAAATTCATTTTAAAACAAAAACTCCCTGGATAGCGGTTTTTGTAATCATGGTTACAGCAATAGCTTTTACTTTTTTTGGAGATATTGTGATTGTAGCAAACATTACAGTTTTTGCAATTGTGATTACTTTTGGTGCAGTGAATTTGGCTGTTATAGTAATGCGTTACACAGAACCTGAACTGGAGAGAAAATTCAAAGTTCCAATCAATATTGATAAATTTCCAATTCTTCCCTTATTTGGACTAGGAATTTCTGTGTATATGGCTTTCCAGTTTGAGATTGAAGTCATACTAGTAGGACTTGGAATTATTGGTATTGGTATTATTTTCTATGTTTTCTACGGAAGAAAAAAAGAAAATCTAAAATAAATTATTTTTTCTTTGATTTACCAAGTGCAATTGATGCCATCACAATACCTATAATTCCAAGAACTATACCTAGATAACCCACACTATTTTCAGAATTTGATTTTTCAAGAGAAGCTACTGTTTCTTTTAAATCGTTTACTTCTCCAACCACTGCAGTATGTCCATCAATTAGCTGATTTAGTGTTAAATCAGATGACTCAGGAAATTCAATGTAAGAACGTTCATCTACTTTAGGAGGATGCATTGAAAGGCTAACTGTAGTATTTCCTATGTTTCCAAGTATGTTTGCTTGATAAAACCCAGCTACTGTGGGGTTAACAAATGCATAATATTTTCCAGGGATATTATGATCTGCAGCTAGAGAAAGAGTAATTTTTTCATCTTGTAAAACTAGTTGCATTTTTAAAGATTTTTCAAGTCCTGAGACTCCATTTTTGAATTCTTGCTCTTCCAAAGGTAATTCAGGTTCAAGAGGACTAACAAATAGTTCAACCCCATTGGTTTCTCCAGATACTACAGGCTCATTCATCCATCCTATCTCCAATCTATAATCACCAACAGAATCAACTGTATGACCGAAGGCCATACCAAAAAATCCTGGGATTATTAATAACAAAATCAAGAATTGATGTTTCAACAACAAATAAACTGAATATCGTGTTAAAAACGTTAGAGAGGTTTCTTAGAAATAAAATTTAGGTCGATATTTGTACCAATTAATT
>JARRMG010000071.1:0-6579 GCA_037386265.1 Nitrosopumilaceae archaeon | reverse complement strand
GTAATTGAACGCAGTACTCATAGGTTGCTTTCTTTCCACCTTGAAATTTTGCAATTTTTATTTGTGGTTTACCTTTGATGTATTTTTTTCTGGTAAATGGCTGTCCTGTTCCATCTCTATAATTAGCACCATGCATGATATCATCAAACTCAAATGCCCATATTTTAACGGTTAGACACAGAAAATGTGACTACATCTGGAATTGGATGATATTTGTGATTTCTGTTAGGGGGTTGGAAAGTCGTCTTCATACGTATGTGTTTATTGTAATGGTACTGGTGAATGGAATCAAGCAGCACAAGCATATATGAAAAACCATATCTGTCAATGCATAGTTCTTGATAGAAAATTCTGCCCAGTTTGCAACAAAAACTGTCATCATGACACATCCTTGAATCCAAAACAAAAGATAGATCCTGGAAATGGGGGAATGTCTTCAAGAGAATCCTACAAAAATGAAATCATCGTAGTCTGATTGTTTAGAGTTCTGTGATTTTTGAATTAGTCATATTATATTCCAATTATGATATTGTTAAATTCAAAGAACTTTTGCATCTTTTAGGGCCATAATTAGCTAATTTTGTCCATTTTGAGTTCTTAATCCCGGTGTGAAGTGTTCTGGGAATAAATTTGATTAATTCCCAATTCATCTACTAAAAATTAATTTCTTTCCAAAACTCAACATAAATAGGGACACAGAAAATTGTCTTAATCATGGATGAAACCCCTTTAGTTGAAGGAGAATTAATTTCTGATCAAACTAAAATTTCTAATAAAGATATGATTCATGAATTAGACCTAAAGGGATATGGCGAGACAGAAGATGGAAAACTGTTTTTAAAATTTTTCGAATCTTTATACCTTCTTTATTCTGATAAATTAATTTTAAAAAAAGGCAAAAAAACAATTGATTTTGATGGCTTTTTGACAATGTGTCAAAAACAAGATCCAGAAGCACTTACAAAATTTTTAATTTATAGAGATTTGCGGAACAGGGGCTATGTTGTAAAAGATGGCTTTGGCTTTGGCTCTGACTTTCGTGTTTATGAAAGGGGACACTTTGGTGAAAAGGGAGCTAAATTTTTGGTTTTTGGACTAAATGAGGGCCAACAGGAAAAGATGGGAAATCTTCAAAAAAAGATCGAAGAAATAACACAAATGGGAAAAGAACCAATCATAGCAGTAATAGAGCGAAGAGGCGAAGTAATCTATTACAAAATCAACCGAATGAATTTTTATGAAAACAAATGTAGATTAGAACAATCTTTTCAGATTTAGACGTTGTAGGCCCACTCAGAAGAATATTTTACTAAATTGTTTTCTGCAGCATATAGAAAATCATAGACTTCAACATACTTTGTTTTATTTTCCCACAACTCTTCAAAATCTTTCATTTTTCTTTCAACTCTGGATTTATCGTTCCAAGACGTAAACACATCCACAGATTCAAAATCTCTAGTTTGAGTAGAAAATGATTCTTTAGAGGTTCCAGTAAATGCGACTATTTGGTCGTGTTCGTCTAAAAATAATCCAATTCTTTCAGAAAAAGAGTCTGCAACTTGCTCTGAATTTGAAATTGCTACCTTAAGTTCAATTTGCCCCTTGTTTACAATGTCTTGTAATTTTTGAATTTTGGAATCTTTGATTAATGTGCCATCAAACCTTTTGGTATATTTATCTGAAAACAACTTGGTCAAAATCTCCAGTTCTGAACTCTTGAACCTGTGCCCTGTTACCATGCGCAATTTAGCTCCTCCTGAGGAAAAATTCTCAAATGCCATGGCTATTGTTACCAGAGTATGGATCGATAGGTAATCCACACATCTATCATACTCTATACAATGACTAAGACAGGGAAAGAAGAATTCTGCAACAATGTCGTCTCGATCTGAACGATATTCTTCTTTTAATGCGATATCTCTAAGGCCCAATGTTATTCCCATATGATTTTGTTATTTAAAGAAACAATTTTTGGATTTTAAAAACTGAAAATTTTCAGATTTAATATATACTAATTTTTATTCATATTTTTATGAACAAACAGATTGTAATTTCGGCAATTGTTGGCGCGATAATTGTTTTGGCAATTACTGTAACAACACTTTCCGAAAATCAGGCAGAAGCTCAGACCACGCCTTTTCCATCACGTGAAAAGGTTATTTCTGTAACTGGAACTGCTACAACTTCAGTAGATCCTGACTTGCTTGTCATAACGTTTGGGGTTGAAACCCAAGAAAAATCAGCAAAAGATGCACTAGTCGCAAATTCAGAGTCTATGACCTCAATTGTAAACACGATAAAGTCACTGGGAGTGTCTGAGGATGACATTAGCACCTCCAGAATTAGCATCTATCCAATTTATGACAGCTATAGGGACTCTGTCACTGAAAAATATACTCAGGAGTTGGTTGGATATAGGGTAACAAACACCATTACGGTGGAAACTGAACAACTAAACAAAGCAGCTGACATTATTGATGGTGGTGTTTCTTCTGGTGCAAACCGAGTAGATAATGTGTCATTTACTCTTTCTCCACAGAAGCAGCTAGAGATAAAGGACGACCTTTTAGGACAAGCGGTTCTTAATGCAAAAAAGAAAGCTGAAAATGCCCTTGCCCCTCTTGACCATAAGATAATTGGGGTAAAGGCAGTGACTCTGTCCGAATTTGGCATTCCCACTCCAATGGAAGTTTTTAGTGCTTCAGGAGCCTTTGCAGAAGATGCTGCTTTCAAATCATCCACGCCTGTATTTTCATCAGACCAAGATATTACAACAACTGCAAGCGTGATATTCTTGATAGGAAGCAACTAGCTTCTTTTTTTATTTTAAAATAAAGATCTTAAAACCACGTGAGACTCGAAAAAATTAACAACAATTATTTTAATCTAGTTTTTGCAAAAAACTCCAAATGGAATCCGGTCTGAATACCAACAATGAAAAAAATACTCTAATTGATTCCGTTCAGTACAGACTTTTTTATGCTGAAATTAATTTGGAAAAAATCCCTACTGCAATTCCGCTTGATATTTTTCCTAAAGATAAAATTTCAAATGAAATTGCAATTGATGGATTTTTGTTTTATACCAATGCTGCATTGGATTTAATTTTTGCAGAAATCAACAAAAAATTAGATTTAGGATTGTCTCTCAATCAAACCCATCCTTCTGAAATCATGAGTGCTCTTAGCAAAAAAGACAGCCCTGAACACATTAGAATTTTAGAAGAATTTGAGAAATATTTTCAAAAACCAATACATGAGGAGAAAGTGATTTCAGATAAAGAATTCAATGAAGGTCTCAATCGTTATGGTTTTGATGTTATAGGATTTCATGCAGAGTACGAAACTAGAGGTCAGGTAAAATACCAGCACTTTTGGAATCGTGCAAGTAGCAGATTGTGGGAAATTAGAAATCAACAAAATTTAGAGTCATATGATTCTCTTCTAAAAAATGCTGGAAAACGGGGAAAGGATGAGCCTAGGAATTATCTGAGAGTCAAGCTTTCTGAAGACAACAGCTCCTCCGTGTATTGGGACTCTGCTCACTATGAGAACCCAAAACGGTATTTTTCAAACATTTTGTACCTGGTCAAGGACTTTATTGATAAAATTCTTGAAATCCTAAAGGCAAGGCATTCTTAACACTCAAAAATTAGTATCTCGAAATCTTTTATCTGTTTGAATCTCATATGTTCATCTTCTATACCTGCTGTGCGTAATCTTTCTTTTAGGCACAAAAAAACTCGAATTTGTATAGTAAATGTTAAAAGATAATATCAAAATCAAAGGATCTGATGAGAGGATTATTTTTGATACTTCCTTTGATTATGTTTGGAATGGGTATAGCTTATGCTGAACCTCTAGGAGAAATTCAGACTTCTGTTTTAGAATATTCCAATAACACTGCTACTGTCCAAATTTTATGGAATGATGATGCTGGTGTTTCCTCTTATCAAATAGGATGTGTTAGTTGTTTTCCAAATATGGTTAACTCTACAACTGACAGCAACATTGTTCTTGAAAATGTAACCCCTTTCCCTAACGGCTCAATTGCAGTACTGTATGGTCTTGCTTATGATATTGAAAATAACCTCGTCGCAGCAAAACAAATTTTTGTTGATTTGACTCAGTAATTTAGAAAATAGAAATTTTATTTAGGATGCAAATAACCATGAAATAAATTTTTTTGAATCTATGTTCAATAAAAAAATTATTGAGGGTTATACTGTTAGGCTAGATCATGGAGCACTGGGATATGATCTTACAGGAATAATTGAAGTGACGACTACTAAAGGAAAGATGGTGGAAATTGAAGATGAAATAGCCAAAATTGAAAATGTATGTGCGGTTTATGATATTACGGGGATTGCCGACATTCTTGTAGTAGGAAAATTCAAAGACCGAAAATCATTAAGCCAATTTGTAAAGAAAGTATCCAGTATACCTAATGTTGAAAATACGGTAACTCACCTTGTCTTAAACACTGTAAAAGAAGACTATCGCTTTATCTAAACTACCAAAATTCAAACAGGGTATACGTGATTATTGCTTTATTTTGTAGTATTGATTCGAATAATTTATCAGTCTTAAATGAAAACTTGATGTGATTTTATTTGCCAATTCAAAACAAAAAACTAGAACAATTCATGAAGGAACTAGTTGCTAAATTAGTTCTGAAATACCCTAACGAAATAACCTCTTTTGTTTTGTTTGGCTCTGCTACAACAGGAGAGTGGATTCGAGGAAAGTCTGATATTGATTGTATAGTAATCATCAAAAACAAAACCCTTTGTGAGGACGTTGAAAAGTATTTGAATCTTCTTTTGTTGGAACTTGATGCAAAATATGATCTTAAGCTTTCTGAAACCTGTACTTCATACAAAAAAACTGACAACTTAGCTTTGAATATAATTTTTAAAACTGAAAATAAACTGATGTTTGGACAACCATTTTACGTAGTTTCCGAAGATCAAATCGATCTAAAAGGATTTAAAATTAGAAAAGATTTGAGAGTTGAGCTTGGAACTCGAACTATAGCATCTTTAGGATTATTTTTGAAGCGAATTAAAAACACGGGAATAATTTTGTATGGGAAAGACATAAGGCAAGAAATTCCTAACACAGTTCCATTTTTGGAAAAAATCAAGGCATTCTATAATGCAATGCTTTTACTGTTTATGAGTTTCATTATCATTCCTTTTAGTCCAAAACATGCCTTTTCTCATGCCATCAAAGCAAATTTTTGGGCATGTGATGATGTTCTTTTTGCACTCGATATGCCTTTATCCAACACAAAGCAGGAAATTCGAGAAATATGTTCAATCTTTGACAAGACAGAACTTGATTTAGACCATTTACACAAATCATTAGAATACAAGAAAACAAAAGACTCTATTGAAATTAGTTCTGGTTCTGCTTTGCGGTATATTATAAAAACGACTAAATTTGTCTATACTCTTTATGGAAAAACAATCTTGAAGGCAATTAGTTGAATTTTGATTTTTTATAATGCTAAAATCAAATCTTAAATTTTAGAAATCCTTACCATAATCATGTCAACAGTAGAAGGAGAATGGGTAAATCTTCTAGCAGAGGTTTTTGAGAGGCTAACTGCAAAACACACTTCAATTTCCTATGACTTTAATGGAGTCACCTTTGAGGCAGACAGGGCAGATGCAAAGGGAAAATTCTTGCCTGCAGGAAAAATAAGGATTACAGGAAAAATTACCATCACTGTCGGATAAATTAATCGACATCATATGGCTAGTAAACTTCTGGTGGATTTGCTCAGACTAGTACGAGAAGGCAATATGGAAATAAGTGAAAATCATAAAAAATCTTTAAAATTGTCTTTTAGTAAAAACACTGTTGTTTTTGATTTACTCGATGTTGAATTTAATATTCCTACCTCGAAGGGAATGTTCGAACGATTAAGCGAAGCAAGAAAGTTTGCCAAAATTTTGGAGGAAAATAATTTTACGTTATGCATTTCTCACAAGGGTAAAATCGTGATGAAACTCGGGAAAGATGCTAAACCGAAACTTTCACGGATGTTGACTAAAAGTAAATCAGTAGAAATCACAAATTTGCGTGAGTTGAGAAAATTAGATAAGAGATTAAGATTAAAGTAGATGACTGAAAACAAAAAAGGAATTATTTTTGCATATATGATGCAAGGATGATCGAATTTACATCCAATACCATACATGCAGGGTGCTTGTATTTTTCTGTAGGTAGACCACAATTATGACAAAACAGTTTTGTAGGTTCATTACAAAATTTGCATGTTTGCTCTACTTCAAGATGTGAATCACAAATTCTACATTTTTGTTGCTGCATAAAATATGGTTATTTTACAAATGATTTAAGGGGTTTGAAAATTAGATTCAACTAATTAGAGGAAGCTAATTTTTGCTTTATTTTTAATAATGGTTTTGGTTCAAGTTCTCTTTAGATAATCTAATGTTAATTTATTTTTTGCAAATAGAACAATTGTAAATTTAATGATTAATTTCAAATCTATAGAATAAGCTATTTTTTATTTACTAGAAATCAATTAAATCATTTTATTCCAATTTAA